>NZ_JALBYS010000020.1:0-96458 GCF_022678525.1 Serratia sp. PGPR-27
ATCGCAGCCATCGCAGCCATCGCAGCCATCGCAGCCATGCACTCATGATTGGGTATTTGTTCCAGTCAACTATAATAACTGCGCAAATTCCGAAGTATTTAAAAGCCACCTCAATAAGCTAGGTATACATTTTCAAACCACAAGTGACTTCATTAACTCGTGGCAAAACAAGAAGCAAAGAACTAGTATTAATTCTGCGTTTAAAAAGTTGCCTAAAAGCCCAAATGAAAACTCAATGGTTGTATACTCTGGGCCTAAGGTCAACTCAAAAAAGCATTCAATCTCAAGGGTCCATTGTAACAAATTCCCTCATAACATATTCTTTGAATACATTTCTAACGATGCTGGCTGTATTTATTTTGGTGACTATGAAACCCACGATGATGCTTGGTCGACGATCAAAGATGCACTAGGTAAATATTATGACTTGGCAGGTGTAATTCAAATCCCACATCATGGCTCATCCAAGAACTTTAGGAATGAAATTATTCAAAGCGCTTTATTTTCAGTCATTTCTTATGGTACAACTAATGATCATGGACATCCCGGTTCATTTACCACTACATCGATAGTAAAAAATCATGGAATTCTATTAGAAGTTACAGAAAATCCATACTCAAGGGTATATTTTTTAGTTGAGTGAGGTAGGAACGGTTATGGAGTTTACTGACCTGCTTCTTTGCGAGTTTTCTCACTGCAAGCCTAGTAATCAGTAATCTCCGCTAATTACTGTTGTCACAGTCGATCCACATTTTGCCCAAAACACTCGGACTAATGTGGACTCGCTCGGATTTCAAATGATCTTAACTCTTTGTTTTAAATGGAAGCTTACTGATTTCATCCCAAAAAAAACGCACCCGAAGGTGCGTTTTTCACAGGCAAAGCCTTGGCCTTACTTAGCCGGCGTTGGCTGCTGAGCAGGCTGATCCTTTTCCAGATGAGCCAGATCCAGCGCGATATGCACGGTTTCATCCAGGTACGGATCCGGCTCCTGGTAATCCTTCGGCAGATCGTCGAGCGATTTCAGCGGCTTCTTACCCGCGCGCTCCAGACGCTCGTTGATGCGTTTCAGACGGGTCGCATCGTCATCGTGGTTCTCTTTCTCGCGCACCGCCAGATTGAGGGACACGATATTGCGTTTATCCTTCAGCGCCTTGTAATGCGCGATATCCTGCGCGATGTACTGGAACTCCGGATTCTGCGCGATGCGCTGCTGGTGATCTTTCAGCAGTTCCGGCTCGAACGGCGCCATATCGCCGGTCTTGCTGTAGGTCGCCGCATTGATGCTGTCCCACGGCATGGCGTTGTCTTCAAACGCTTCGCCGGTTTCCGCCGGATCGACGCCGGTCGGCATCAGAATATCCGGCGTCACGCCCTTGCGCTGGGTGCTGCCGCCGTTGACGCGGTAGAACTTCTGAATGGTGTACTGCACCGAACCGAGCGCCGGCCACTCAGGGCGCAGCATCTGGTCGTAGATGCGGTTCAGTGAACGGTACTGCTGCACGGTGCCTTTACCGAAGGTCGGTTCGCCGACGATCAGCGCGCGGCCGTAATCCTGCATCGCCGCCGCGAAGATCTCGGAGGCGGAGGCGCTGAAGCGATCGACCAGCACCACCAGCGGGCCTTTGTAGTAGGTCACGCCGTCGGTGTCGGCGTCTTCGCGCACTTTGCCGTTGTTGTCACGCACCTGCACCACCGGGCCGCTCGGAATGAACAGGCCGGACAGCGACACCGCTTCAGTCAGCGCGCCGCCGCCGTTGGTGCGCAGATCGATGATCACGCTCTTGACGTTCTGCTTGGCCATCTTCTGCAGCTGCACTTTCACGTCATCGGTCAAGCCGACGTAGAAGCCAGGGATGTCGAACACCGCCACCTTCTCTTTGCCGACGGTCTTGATGGTCATTTTCACCGCGCGGTCTTCCAGGCGGATACGCTCGCGGGTCAAGGTGACCACGCGGGTTTTGGTGCCCTTGCCGGCCGGCAGGATCTCCAGGCGCACCTTGCTGCCCTTCGGCCCTTTGATCAGCGACACCACGTCGTCCAGACGCCAGCCGATCACGTCCACCATCGGTTTGCCGGCCTGGCCGACGCCGACGATGCGATCGCCTACGGTGATCGCCTTGCTCTTCGCCGCCGGGCCGCCCGGCACCATCGAGTTGATCAGGGTGTAGTCATCATCCATCTGCAGCACCGCGCCGATGCCTTCCAGCGACAGGCTCATCTCGGTGTTGAACTGCTCGGTATTGCGCGGAGACAGATAGTTGGTGTGCGGATCGATTTCATGCGCAAAGGCATTCATCGCCAGCTGGAAGACGTCTTCGCTGTTGCTTTGCGTCAGGCGCTTGATGGCGAACTGATAGCGTTTGGTCAGCGTGTCGTGGATTTCTTTGTCGGTCTTGCCGGTCAACTTGAGGTTCAGCTCGTCATAGGTGACTTTCGCATCCCACAGGCTATCCAGCTCGGCCTTGTCTTTCGGCCACGGCGCTTTGCTGCGGTCGAGATCGATAGTGCCGTTGCCGGTGAAGTTCATCGGCTTGTCCAGCAACGACAACGCATAGGTATAACGCTCGAAACGGCGTTTCTGCGCCAGATTGAACAGCGCGTAGAAGGTGTCCAGCTTGCCGGTTTTCAGCTCTTCGCCAACCTGATTGCGTTTGCCGGCGAACTGCGCCACGTCGGCAGCCAGCAATACGTTATGGTTGTAGTCCAGCATGTTCAGGTAGCGATCGAAGATCTTGCCTGAAAACTCCGCGTCAAGGGCGAACTGGCGGTAATGAGAGCGAGTGAAGCGCGAGGTAACGCGCTCACTCACCGTAGCGTGCTGGGGTTCCTGTTGCAGTTGGGGCAGTTGGCCGATGCGGATGTTGGCTGTTTCCGCGCCGTAACTGACACCCGCCCACAGCAGCCCTGCAATCGCTGTTAATCTGACGAATTTGTTCATGCCTGGGTTGGCCTCCGTATCAGAACTGCAAGTGTTCTGCGCGCACAATCATCGCCAGACCGGAAGAGAGCTGCACACGTACGCCATCTTTAGCGATTTCGAGTACGGTAGCATCCATCGCGCTCTTGCCTGCTCTGACTTTGATTTCCTGGCCAATTTGCAGTTTAGAGATATCCGTGACTGGCGCATAGCGCGGCTGGCTTTCCTCTTTGGCTGCACGAGGTTGGCGAGCGGGCTGTGGGCGAGTTTGTGGGCGCGGCTTGCGGTTTTCCGGCGCGGCTCCGCCTTCGCGACGCGCAGCGGGCTTTTTACCGGCTGGACGCGGACGGCGAGGAGCGGCATCGGCGGATTCACCGGCGGCTTCACGTTTTTTGGCGTTTTGTTCGGCACGCTGTGCCTGAACGCGCGCTTTGGCTTCTTCAAGCTGCTGGCGGGCATGATCGACATGCTGCTGTTCCAGTTCACCGCACGGATTGCCGTCCAGATCGACGCGCTGCGCGCCGACTTTAACGCCGTACAGGTAACGCCAGCTTGAGGTGTACAGGCGCAGGGCAGAACGCAATTGCGTTTTGCTGAGATTCTCTTCCCCCTGCACGCGCTCTACCAAATCCTGAAAAATACCGATTTTCAGCGGACGAGCTTCGCCTTCGGCGCTAAAGCAGAGCGGAAAACGCTCGGCAAGAAAAGCAATGACTTCTTTACTAGAGTTCAACTTAGGTTGATTTTCCATGAAATTTCCTGATTACAACGGTATTGCCAACAAGCCACAGGCATGAACAGGCGTCATTATAATGACGCCATCGGTAATTGCCACGTTAACCGTCGATCAACTTGCCGCCACAGTCACATATTTCGCACTGTCACACTGTTCCAGTTGCTCACAAAGCCCCGCCACCACTGCTTTCAGGCCCGCTTCGTCCTGTTCGTCGAAGCGTTGATAAACCGTGCTATCGATATCCAAAACGCCGATCGCTCGGCCGCCAACCGCCAGCGGCAGCACGATTTCCGCGTTGCTGGCCGCATCGCAGGCGATATGGCCCGGAAACGCATGCACGTCGCCGACGCGCTGCACGCGATTTTCCGCCACCGCCGTGCCGCACACGCCCTTGCCCACCGGAATGCGCACGCAGGCGATCTTGCCCTGGAACGGTCCCAGCACCAGTTGGTCGCCATCCATCAGATAGAAACCGACCCAGTTCACGTCATCCAGACGCTCGTTGAGCAACGCGCTGGCGTTGGACAGCGCCGCGATAAAGTTGGTTTCCCCGCCGAGCAACGCGCTCAGGTCACGTTTTAATTCCGCGTAGAATTGTTCTTTTGTCATGTGTTAACCATTGAAACAGTGAAGATGGCCAGAAGCCCAAAGCTTAGGCCCTATAAAATAAGCATTAAATGCGTATAGCCACAAGGTTAATCATCTGTTGCTTCACAAAACCCCGTCGCTCGGGGTATGTTTGCCGCTCAGAATCCCGGTTTACCTCGTTTTACCGTCCGGCGCCCGATCGCCGGTGACGCGGCCGGTTTATTTTTCAGCTACGCTGACAGTTCCGGCGGGCTCAAGGGCAGCTACTTGTCAAAAATGAAAATACACGCGATCACCGCCCCCCTTTCCAAAGCGCGCCACCAACGCTGCTGCGAGTGCGACCTGCTGTTCATGCTGCCGCCGCTCAGCGGCAATCAGGCCGCTTATTGCCCGCGCTGTAACGCCAAGGTGGTGCACGGCCGCGACTGGTCGATGACGCGTCTGACCGCCATGGCGATCACCATGCTGCTGCTGATGCCGTTCGCCTTCACCGAACCGCTGATCAGCATCCGCCTGCTCGGCACGCGCATCGACGCCAGTTTGCTGGAGGGCATCTGGCAGATGAGCCGCCAGGGCGATCCGCTCACCGCCAGCATGGTGGCGTTTTGCACCATCGGCGCCCCGCTGACGCTGGCGCTGTCGCTGCTGTACCTGCGCTTCGGCCACGCGCTCGGCATGAACCTGCGCCCGGTGCTGCTGATGCTGGAGCGGCTCAAAGAGTGGGTGATGCTGGACATTTATCTGATCGGCATGGCGGTGGCGGCGATCAAGGTGCAAGATTACGCCGACATCCAGGCGGGCAGCGCGCTGATCGCCTACCTGTCGCTCACGGTGCTCAGCATCCTGACGCTGATCCACGCTAACCTGGAGCAGCTGTGGGAGCGTTACTATCCGCAGGAACAGCCGGAAGGCCCGCCGGCGGCGCTGCATATTTGCCTGTCCTGCCACTATACCGGCTACCCTGACGCGCGCGGCCGCTGCCCGCGCTGCCATGTGCCAATGTGCCACCGCCAGCCCTACAGCCTGCAGAAAACCTGGGCGGCGCTGATCGCGGCGATGATCCTGCTGATACCGGCCAATCTGCTGCCGATTTCCATCATTTACGCCAACGGCGTGCGGATGGAAGATACCATCTTCTCCGGCGTGGTCTCACTGGCCACCTCCGGCAACGTGCCGATCGCCGCCATCGTGTTCATCGCCAGCGTGCTGGTGCCTTTTACCAAGGTGATTGTGCTGATCACGCTGTTGCTGAGCATCCACTTCAAAACTTCGCACAGCCTGAAGACGCGCATTCGTCTGCTACGTCTGGTCACCTGGATCGGCCGCTGGTCGATGCTCGATCTGTTCGTTATCGCCTTGATGATGTCGCTGGTAAACCGCGACCAGCTGTTATCTTTTACTATGGGACCGGCCGCGTTTTACTTTGGCTCGGCGGTCATTTTGACTATTCTTGCCGTTGAGTGGCTCGATAGCCGATTGATTTGGGATGCACATGCAACAGGAAACGCCGACTACACCGACTGAAGCGCGGGTCAAGAACAAACGCCGCATTTCACCGTTCTGGTTACTGCCGTTCATCGCCCTGCTGATCGCCGGGTGGCTGGTCTATAACAATGTCCAGGAACGCGGCACCACCGTCACCATCGATTTCCAATCGGCGGCGGGCATCGTCGCCGGCCGCACGCCGGTGCGCTACCAGGGCGTTGAGGTCGGCACGGTGCAAAAAATCAGTCTGAGCAAAGATCTGCGCAGCATCGTGGTGGAGGCCAGTATCAAAAGCGATCTGGAAGACTCGCTGCGCGAAGGTACCCAGTTCTGGCTGGTGACGCCCAAGGCCTCGCTGGCCGGGGTATCCGGGCTCGATGCGCTGGTCGGCGGCAACTATATCGGCATGATGCCCGGCAGCGGCAAGGAGCAAACCCACTTCACCGCGCTCGATACCCAGCCGAAGTACCGCCTGAATACCGGCGAGCTGATGATTCACCTGCACGCCGACGATCTCGGCTCGCTCAACAGCGGCTCGCTGGTCTATTACCGTAAAATCCCGGTCGGCAAGGTGTATGACTACACCATCAGCGAAGGCAACAAGGGCGTGACCATCGACGTGCTGATCGACCGCCGCTTCGCCAACCTGGTGAAGAGCAACAGCCGCTTCTGGAACGTTTCCGGCTTCAAGGGCGATTTCAGCCTGTCCGGTGCCACGGTGCAGATGGAGAGCCTGGCGGCGCTGGTCAACGGTGCCATTGCCTTCGATTCTCCGGCCGATGGCCAGCAGGCCAAGGGCGATCAGAGCTATACCCTGTATCCTGATCTGGCCCACAGCCAGCGCGGCGTCAATATCCTGCTGGATCTGCCGAGCGGCAACAGCCTGAGCGAAAACCGCACGCCGCTGATGTACCAGGGGCTGCAGGTCGGCACCCTGACCAAGCTGACGTTGCAACAGGACAGCAAAGTGGTCGGTGAACTGACCATCGATCCTTCGGTGGTCGATCTGATGCGCAGCGGCACCCGCATCGTGATGCGCAGCCCGCGCATCAGCCTCAACGACGCCAAGCTTAGCCAGTTGCTGACCGGCACCACGCTGGAGCTGGTACCGGGCGAAGGCGAGCCGCAGCAACGCTTCAACGTGCTGGACAGCAGCGAAACGCTGTTGCAACAGCCTGGCGTGCTGACCGTTACGCTGAATGCGCCGCAAAGCTACGGCATCGACGTCGGGCAGCCGCTGGTGGTGCACGGCGTGAAAGTCGGCCAAATCCTGAGCCGCACGCTGACCGCCGGCGGCGTGGTGTTCACCGCCGCCGTTGATGCGCAATATCGCGGCCTGCTGCACAAAGACAGCAAATTCGTGGTCAACAGCCGCCTCGATGTCAAGCTGGGAATAGACGGCATGGAAGTGCTCGGTGCCAGCGCGCAGGAGTGGGTAGACGGCGGCGTGCGCATTATTCCCGGCAGCAAGGGGGAACCTGGCGGCCAATACCCGCTGTACGCCAACAGCGAAAAAGCCGAGGAAGGCATCGTCGGCAACGCCCCCGCCACCACCCTGACCCTCAGCGCCACCAGCCTGCCGGACGTGCAGGCCGGCTCGGTAGTGCTGTATCGCAAATTCCAGGTGGGCGAGATCGTCAACGTTCGGCCGAAGGCCAACGAGTTTGAGGTGGACGTCTACATCAGCCCGGAATACCGCAAGCTGCTGACGCGCGAAAGCATCTTCTGGGCCGAAGGCGGCGCCAAGGTGCAGCTCAACGGCAGCGGCCTGACGGTGCAGGCTTCACCGCTCAACCGCGCGCTGAAAGGTGCCATCAGCTTCGATAATCTACAGGGCGTGACGCTGAACAAGGGTGCCAACCGCGTGCTGTACGCCAGCGAAACCGCCGCCCGCGCGGTGGGCAGCCAAATCACGCTGAAAACCTACGACGCCAGCAAGCTGTCGGCGGGTATGCCGCTGCGCTACCTCGGCATCGACGTCGGCCAGGTGGAGTCGCTGCAGCTGGCGCCGGAGCGCAACGAAGTGTTGGCCAAGGCGGTGCTGTATCCGGAATATGTGCAGACCTTCGCGCGCCTCGGCAGCCGCTTCTCGATCGTCTCGCCGGAGATCTCCGCCGCCGGCGTCAGCAACCTCGATACCCTGCTCCAGCCTTATATCAACGTGGAGCCGGGGCGCGGCCGCGAGCTGCGCACCTTCGAGCTGCAGCAGGCCAGCATCACCGACTCGCGCTATCTGGACGGCCTGAGCGTGGTGCTCGACGCCGCCGAAACCGGCTCGCTGCAGATCGGCACGCCGGTGCTGTTCCGCGGCGTGGAGGTCGGCACCATCACCGGTTTCTACCTTGGCGCCATGTCCGACCGGGTGCACGTCGCGCTGCGCATCAGCAAGAAGTATCAGCATCTGGTGCGCAACAACAGCGTGTTCTGGCTGGCGTCGGGTTACAACCTGCAGTTCGGCCTGACCGGCGGCGTGATCAAGAGCGGCACCTTCCAGCAGTTCATCCGCGGCGGTATCGCCTTCGCCACCCCGCCGACTATTCCGCTGGCGCCGAAAGCGACGCCGAACAAGCACTTCCTGCTGAATCCGGAAGAGCCGAAGGACTGGAAAACCTGGGGCACCGCCATTCCGCGCGATTAACTTTCGCGTTTCCCTCAGGGCCCGGCAATGCCGGGCCCTGTTTTTTTCCGCTTTGTGATAAACTCTCGCCCTTGTCTTTATTGCACCCTGAGAGTTCGCCCCGTGGCCAAATCCACCGCCGTTTTTCTGCCCCCCGCTTTCCTTGACGCCACCCGCGCCATCATGCCCGCCGAGCTGGCGATGGAAGATTTTATCGCCGCCTGTCAGCGCCCGCTGCGCCGCAGTCTGCGCGTCAACACGCTGAAAATCAGCGTCGCCGACTTCCTGGTGCTGGTGCAGGATTACGACTGGCGACTGGAGCCCATTCCCTGGTGCGCGGAAGGGTTCTGGATCGAACGCGACGATGAAGAGCTGCGATTAGGCAGCGCCGCCGAACACCTGAGCGGTCTGTTCTACATTCAGGAGGCCAGTTCGATGTTGCCGGTCAGCGCGCTGTTCGCCGGCGACGCGGCGCCGAATCGCGTGCTGGACGTGGCGGCGGCGCCGGGATCCAAAACCACCCAGATCGCCGCGTTGATGGGCAACCAGGGCGGCATCGTCGCCAACGAATACTCCGCCAGCCGGGTGAAAGTGCTGCACGCCAATATCAGCCGCTGCGGCGTGAAGAACACCGCGCTGACCCACTTCGACGGCCGGGTGTTCGGCGCCGCGCTGCCGGAGAGCTTCGACGCCATTCTGCTCGATGCCCCCTGCTCCGGCGAAGGCGTGGTACGCAAGGATCCAGACGCCATGAGCAACTGGTCGCCGGAAAGCGTGACCGAAATCGCCGCCACCCAACGCGAGCTGATCGACAGCGCGTTCCATGCGCTGGCGCCAGGCGGCGTGATGGTTTACTCCACCTGTACCCTCAATGCGCAGGAAAATCAGCAGGTGGTGCGTTGGCTGCTGGACACCTACGGCGACGCGGTCAGCGTCGAACCGCTGGGCGAGCTGTTTCCCGGCGCTGACAAGGCATTGACCGCCGAAGGTTTTCTGCACGTCTTCCCGCAGATTTACGACAGCGAAGGGTTTTTCGTCGCCCGTCTGCGCAAACAGCGCGCCGTGGCGCCGTTGCCGAAACCGACCTATAAAGTCGGTAAGTTTCCGTTCAGCCCACTGTCCGGCAAAGAGGCGGCGCTGGTCGCCCAAGCCGCCGCCGCATCCGGCTTAACCTGGGGCGATGACAGCCGGCTGTGGGAGCGCGATAAGGAAATCTGGCTGTTCCCGGCCGAGCTGGAGCCGCTGTTCGGCAAGGTGCGCTTCTCGCGCATCGGTCTCAAGCTGGCGGAGCGTTTCCCGAAAGGTTTCCGTTGGCAGCACGAAGCGGCGATCGCCCTCGCGGGCGCCGGCGGCAAACAGCATTTCGAGCTGGACGCCGCGCTGGCCCAGGAGTGGTATCACGGCCGCGATCTCTACCCTGAGCAGCCACCGGCGGGCGACGAGTGCATCGTCACCTATCAGGGGCAACCTCTGGGCATCGCCAAACGCATTGGCAGCCGTATCAAGAATAACCTGCCGCGCGAGCTGGTGCGGGATGGCGCCCTGGATTTCCACCTGTAAACAATACCGCGCCGGGGAATGAAACTCCCCGGCGATAAAATAACGCTAATAATATTCCCATCGCCGTTCGTTATTATTCTAATCATTTCACTTTATCGGTATACCTCGTCTGAAAGCCCCGCCAGCCGGGGAATGAGAATAAAAAGTTTCTCGTTTTCATCAAGACAATTCCCGATTCTTATTCTATTAATTAAAGTGCAGCTAAATGAATACGTTCAACCCACCTCTGGGTGGCGTCTTTGCGGGCTTTCTCTCATACGGCAAGGAATATAAGATGAAAAAAACTCTGATGGCATTGACCTCGGTAGCAACCCTGCTGTGCGCCAACGGCGCGGCTAACGCAGCAGGCACCATTCAAGGCACGTTAGGCGTGACGCTGACCATCGGCGCCGGTTGCGTCGTGGGAGGCGGCAACAGCAGTGGTTCCGTCAACGACTTCGGCTCCATCAGCTTCGGCACTTACTCTTCACTGGCCAACATCATCGACGCCAGCGCCACCGGCGCAGGGGGGGCCGGTACGCTGTCATTGACCTGCACCACCGGCACAGACTACACGGTGGCGCTGGACAACGGGCTCCACGTCACTTCAGGCACCCAACGCCGCATGGCCAGCACGGCAGGCGCATTCATCAGTTATAACCTGTACCAGGATGCCGCACGCACCACCGCCTGGGGCAGCGGCGCCAACGCGCGGACCGGCACCGGCACCGGCGCCGCTGTTCCGCTGATCGTCTATGGCCGCGTACCGGCGGCCGGATCTACCCCGGCGGCGGACACCTATAACGACACCGTCACGATGACGGTCACCTGGTAACGGTGCGGCGCGCGCTTTGCTGCTGCGGATTATGGGCGTGCAGCCTGTTGGCGCAGGCCGACAGTAAAACCGCGACCCTCGGCGTCAGCGCGACCTTGCTCAGCGCCTGTGAGGCCGGCAGCAGCTCAGGTGGCAACGTCAGCTTCGGCACGCTGAATTTCGGCACGCTGTATTTTCTCAGCACCGCAACCAGCGTCGCCGGGCAGCAAAACGCCGGCGCCATTCGGGTGAAATGCACCAACGGCACCAGCTACAGCGTTCTGCTTGGCGGCGGGCAAAGCGGCAATACCGCTGCCCGCTACCTGCAAAGCGCGGCAGGCCAACGGGTGAATTACAACCTGTACACCAACGCCGCCCACAGCACCATTTGGGATAATCTGACGGGCGTGTCACAAACCGCCAACGGTACGGACAACTGGCTGCCGGTCTATGGCATGATCCCGGCGCAGTCCACACCCCCGACAGGCAGCTACACCGATACGGTACAGGTCACGATCAATTGGTAATGACGATGCGCGCTTCCATTTGCGGTTTGCTGTTCTGCCTGCCGCTTTTCCCGGCCCAAAGCGATACCGGCGTCAACGATTTGACCAAAAGCCAGCCGTTCACCGTCAATGCAACCGTGGTAAAAGGCTGCGTATTGGGCAGCGGCGTCAGTGACGTGACCACCTTCGGCACCCTGAACTTCGGCCAGTTGTCCTCGCTGAGCAACGCAGTCAGCATCGTCTCCAGCAGCGGTGCCGGTTCGGTGCTGTTTCGCTGCAACCCGGGGCTGAGCGTTACGCTGGCCCTCGGCGTCGGCAATCACGTGACCGGATCCATCGCCGGCGGCAGAAAATTACAAAATGCCGTCACGTCGGAAACGCTGCTGTATCAACTTTATCAAGACAGCAACTACGCCACCCTTTGGGGAGATGGCGCCAACGGCGGCGCGGCGCAGACCGTCGCCGCCACTGGCAGCACGCAAGAAATCAAAGTTTACGCCCGTCTGTTTTCGACCAGTACCCTGCCCACCAGTGGCGTTTACAGCGATACGGTCTTGTTGACGGTCACTTATTAAGTTTTTTGCAATAAGGATTGAGTTATGCGCATACCCTTCCGACTGCCGTTAACGGCAGCCTTGCTCCTGGCAAGCCAACAGCACGCCCTGGCCGCGGCTTCCATTCTCATTTGGCCGATCGATCCGGTGATTGAAGATCAACAGCAGGCCACCGCGCTGTGGCTGGAAAATCGCGACAGCAAACCGGTCTATATGCAAATTCGCGTGCTGGGTTGGCAGCAAACCGCCGGCAAAGACGATTACAGCAACCAAAGCGACGTGATCGCCAGCCCGCCGGTGGCGTCGATCGCGCCAGGCAAACGCCAACTGATACGCCTGATCAAACAGTCGGCCCCGGCGGCGGGACAGGAGCGCGCCTACCGCATTTTGGTCGATGAAGTGCCGGTGAAAGAACCCGCGTCGAGCGCCGCTCCCGGCGGCGCGGAGATGGGGCTGAAATTCCAGATGCGCTACTCGGTGCCGCTGTTCGTCAGCGGCAAAGGCATTTGGACCAAACAAGACAGCGAAAAACCGCGCGATTACGCGACCGCCAGCCAACCCCAGCTCAGCTATCGTCTACAGCAGCAAAGCAGCGAACGCTGGCTGGAGGTGCGAAACCAAGGCGCAGTGCATGCTCGTATCTCGAAAGTGACGCTGCAAGGCCGCAGCCTGAATCCCGGCCTGATGGGATACGTGCTGCCCGGTTCACAGATGCGCTTCGCCTTGCCGCCCGCAGGCGCTTTCAGCAGCGGCAAGCTGATGGCCACGGTCAATGACAACAAACAGCCCGTAGCCATTCCGTCTTATTGAGGCCCAGGTGCAGCCGACAGGGAGGCTATCGACGCGGCGCTTCAGCCTTAAGCCGCTGACGTTTGCCATGCTGAGCATGGCGGCCGGCGGCTGGCTGCCGTTTGCGCTCGGCGACGATCTGCCGCCGCCGCCCAGCGCCGTCAGCATGCCGGACACCACGCTGTATCTGGAGCCGGTCGTCAACGGGCGCCAAACCGGCAACGTCGTGCCGGTCAACTACCGCGGCGGCCATTACTACATGACACCCCAACAACTGCTCGACGCCGGGCTGCCGGTAGCGGATAAACAGGCGAAAGAAATCGCCGTCGATCGGCTGGAGAAGGTGGATGTCAGCTACAGCGGCGAGAGCCAGCAGTTGCTGATCAACGTGCCCAACGACTGGTTGCCACAGCAAACCATCGGCGCCCGTTCACCGTTGCAGCGCTTGCCGGCGCAAAGCAGCCTCGGTTTGCTGTTCAACTACGACATCTACGCCAGCCAAAGCAACGGCAATGGCCGGCCGGGCTACCTGTCGGCGTGGAGCGAACAGCGCCTGTTCGACGGGTTCGGCGTCGTCGCCAACACCGGCATCTACCGCAGCGGGTTTAACGGCGGGCCAAACGACGATGGCGGCCGCTATATTCGGTACGACAGCTACTGGCGTTTCAACGATGATCAACGGATGCTGAGTGTGATCGCCGGTGACCTTACCACCGGCTCGCTCCCCTGGAGCAGCGCCGTGCGCATCGGCGGCTTGCAATTGGCGCGCAATTTCGCGGTGCGCCCGGATCTTATCACCTACCCGTTACCGCAGTTTTCCGGCCAGGCGGCATTGCCCAGCAGCGTCGATTTATACATCAACAGCTATAAAAACAGCACCACCAACATCAATCCCGGGCCGTTTACCCTCAACAGCGTGCCCTACATTAACGGCGCGGGTCAGGCCACCGTCGTCACCACCGACGCCCTCGGCCGCCAGGTCAGCACCACGGTACCGTTCTACGTGGCCAGCAACCTGCTGCAGACCGGCATGAGCGATTTCAGCATTTCCACCGGCTTGCTGCGACGCAACTACGGGTTGAATTCTGCCGATTACGGGCAATGGGTGGGCAGCGCCAGTTTACGTTACGGCGTCACTGATTGGTTAACCCTGGAAGGGCGCGCCGAAGGCGCAGCCGAGTTGGCGGTCGGCGGCGGCGGCGCCGACATTCGCGTCGGACAATGGGGGGTTCTCAACGCGTCCTACAGCGTCAGCCAGGCCGGCGACGACGCGTTTAACGGCGGCCAGCCGATACCATCCCCCGCCTATTATGACCCGCTGACAGGCAGGCCGTTGCAGCAGCCAGATCCTCAGCCCGTCTATCGCTACACCGGCAACCACGGCGATCAAAGCAGCTTTGGCTACACCTACAGCAACCCACGTTTCAGCCTCAACGCGCAACGCATCCTGCGCAGCGCCGATTTTGGCGACATTTCCGTGTATAAAAGCGATTACCGTCTGAGCCGTCGCACCGATCAGTTGACCGGCAGCGTCAGCCTGGGCCGGCTAGGCAGCCTCGGCGCCGGTTATTTTGACGTTCGCGACGCCATCGCTCAACGGACCCGCCTGGTGAACCTGTCCTACAGTGTGTCGCTTTGGCGCAACAGCAGCCTGTACGCCTCCCTCAACCGGGAAATCGGCAGCAGCGGTTACAGCGCCCAACTGCAGCTCTCCATTCCGTTTGACAGCTGGGGCACGGCCAGCCTCAGCGCCGCGCGCGACAACAACAACCGCTGGAGCGAACGCGTCAGCTACAGCCGCGCCGCGCCGACCGATGGCGGTTTCGGCTGGAATCTGGCCTACGCCAATAACCCGAGCGGCGGCGATTACCGCCAGGCGGATCTGACCTGGCGAACCCGCAGACTCGAAGCCCGAGCGGGCGTATACGGTACCCGCGATGAAACCAACCACTGGGGCGAAATCAGCGGTTCGCTGGTGGCGATGAACGGCGGCGTATACGCCACCAACACCATCAACGATGCCTTTGCGCTGGTGTCCACGCAAGGATACGCCGACATTCCGGTGAGCTATGAGAACCAGCCGATCGGCAAGACCGATGCCCAGGGCTATTTACTGGTGCCGACCGTCACCTCTTACTACCATGCGAAATTCCAGATTGATCCGCTTAGCCTGCCCGCCGACGTCGCGCTGCCGACGGTGGAAAAAACCGTCGCCATTCGCGATCACAGCGGTTTTCTGGTTGAGTTCCCCATCCAACCCATCTCCGCCGCCGACGTCGAACTGGTTGACGCGCAAGGCAAACCGCTGGCCAACGGCAGCCAGGTGGCGGTGGTTGGCGGCAATCAGCAAAGCTATGTCGGTTGGGACGGCATGACCTATATCGACCCGGTTCAACAACACAATCGCCTGAGCGTGATCCCGGCCGACGGCAGCCCGCCGTGTCAGGCGGAATTCAGTCTGGCGAAGCCTCAGGGCATCCAGCGCGTCGGCCCGGTTGTCTGCCGCTAATTCAACGACGGAGAGTCACTATGTTTCGGGGATTGAAAGCCTTATTGCTAACCCTCTCGCTGCTGCTCTGTCAGCGCGCATTCGCCGACTGCGCCACCACCAACGGCACCGTCACCTTACCGGGAAGCAGCTCTTTCGTGGTCTACAACGGGCAGATTAACGCCCAGGGCACTGCCGGCCTCAACTGCACCGGGCTCGGGCTCAGTTTGCTGTCGCAAAACACTGTCACGGTCAAGATCGCCTCCACCACCAACAATATGGCGGTTGCCAACACCGACGGTTCAGGCGATAAAATCGCTTACCTGATCTACCCCGACGCCAACTACCAATATCCTTACAGCATCGGCCAAACCATCGACTACAGCTCGCTCAACCTGCTGTCGCTGATCCTGATTTCCTCCAACGTCAACTTTCCGCTGTATATCAAAACCACCGCCGGCGCCAACGTGCGCGCAGGAACCTATACCGACAGCATCAACCTGATCTGGAATTACCATATTTGCGGTCTGGGCGTGCTCGGCCTGTGCGTTTGGTGGGACGGCGTCGATAAACCCAGCACGGTCAGCGTCAGCGTCACCATCACCAAAGATTGCCTGATCGGCACCGCGCCCAACGTCAATTTCGGCAGCATGGCGTTGGTCGGGCAGTTCAATCCTGTCAATCAGAGCATCACCCTGACCTGCACCAAAACCGAGGGATACAACACCTATTTCACCAACGGCAATAACCCGGTCACCGGTTGGCGGCGCATGAAAAGCGGCACCAGCAATTTCATGCAGTACCAGATTTACTTGCCTAATACGACGACCGTTTGGGATAGCACCAACAAACAGAGCGGCGCCGGCACCGGGCTGGCGCAAAGCATCCCGTATAAGGCGGCGGTCAATGCGGCGCAGACGGAAGTGGCGGTTGGCAGCTATCAAGACACGCTCAGTTTTGTGGTGGAGTACTAGGCGTTGTGTTTTGCCGGCGTGGAAATTGTTTCCAAAATGTAATTTTTATGTGGCATTTTTTGCTCATTTGGCTATGCTCTTACCGATGACCAAACTGGTCTAACCTCCTACCACACCATTGAGCAAGGAGTTCCCATGAGCAAAACCGTCGTAAAAATTGGCAGCTTCGAGGTCGATGACGCGCATCTTCACGCCGGCGCCGACCGTGCCGGCACCCTGAGCATTCCCTGCAAGTCCGATCCGGATCTGTGCATGCAGCTGGACGGCTGGGATGAACACACCAGCATCCCGGCGATCCTCGACGGCAAACAGTCGCTGCTGTACAAGCAACACTACGATCGGCAGGCGGACGCCTGGGTGATGCGGCTGGCATGATAGTGCATCAAAACGGCTGACAACGCGCTGTTTTCATCGGAAACAGCGCGTTTTTTTATGCGATGGCGATGCCGCGGCCGGCAAAGAAAGGGGCGAAGCGGCTGAGCGGCAGGCATACCCGCTCGCGCGTCGCCGGGCTGTCGCCCGAAGGGTTGTGGAAGGTCACGCTTTGCGCATCGGCGGCGGTGATCAGCACCAGATGCCCGCCCCTGTGCGGCGGCGTGCTCTCCGGCCGGCGAATGGCGGGATGCACCGAAGCGATAAAGTAGCGGCATTCGCTAAGCAGCGCCGGCACGTCGGCAGCGTCCAGCCCCACCTTCACCTCCGCTTGCAGCGCGAACTGCTCGCGCACGTACTCGACGAACGGCGCGTAAATCAGGCCCTTTATCCGTTCACCCTCGCGCACATAGGCGCCGTAGGGCAGGCTGCGGCGCGCCAGTTCCAGCAGCGGCGGCGTTTCGCCGTCGCGATGGCCCAGCACCATTTTCAGGCAGGCCATGCCGCACACGTGGTTGGCCCACTCGATGTATTCTGCCCGATCGCGGGCACCGCTGCGCGCCCAATTTTCGTCTTGTGCCAGCGTCGCGCGGCCGGCTATCAGATCGGCGGCCAACTCCGGGCTCGCCCACTGGCACTCGTAGGGAACGGCGCGCATAAGATTAGAATTTGTCGACGACTTTGAAATTCATCAACACCAGCGTCATGTCCGGTGAGAACAGATCGTACGCTTCGAAGAAGCGCTGCAGCTCTTTGCGCCAATGCGCCAGCGAGCGATCGCCCTCGCCTTCGGCAAAGGCGTGCGCTTCATCGACCTGATCGTAAGTTTTCATTTCCACCGCGGTCAGCTCGACCGCGCAGACCGGCACCCCCTTGCCGTCCACCACCAGGAACAGATCGCCGGCCTGCGGGATCCCCTCGCCGTCCAGGTTGGAACAGGTGGCCGTTTTGGTGCCATTGAGGATCAATTGCACCACTTCATCGGCCTGCTGCTCGGTATCGCCGAATGCCCAACGCTCAAGGTGTTCGTATTTCTGTGGAATTGCCGTCGCCATGATTATACCTTTTGGAAAAATGCCTCAATGCAGACAGGATAGTACAACGTATTGCCGGCCGTCTGCATCCGTCGCAGGCGCGACTGCGCGTTCCGCCACCGCCACCTTTACGCGTTTTTACCGTTCTTCGCTGTGCCTGTCGCGCTGCGGGGCGCATACTGTGAACATTATTCACCCAATGGCGTCCGCCAGGCGGTAACATGCGGCAAAATGACATCGATGCTGACGATACGTTCAGCGACTTACTCAACGGCGTCGCGTTAGTGACGCTTTTCCTCATCCTCCTCGCCGGCGGGTGGTATTTCAGCTAAAAGGGAGGGCAGCGTGGCAACAAAACGCATGGGCAACAAGCTCGGTAAAATGGTGGTGGTGGTGCTGCTGATCTGCCTGGCGCTGCTGCTGTTGCGTTGGGCGGCGATCGCCTTCGGTTGATCCCGCGAAATGACGCCGGCAACGCCGGCGCTCTGTTCACCGCCGCCGTGGCGCGGTCGGCTCCAGCAACTCCCGCAAATAGGCCAAACGCGCCTCCCCCTGAAGCAACCAGCGGCGACACAGCCAATGCTGCGTTTCACCCGTGCGGCTCAGGCGGTAGTACTCCGCCAAGGTTTCGACCCAGTTCATGATGTTTTCTCCAGCTTTTCGACACCGCAAGTATTGAGCGCAAAAACCAGAAGAAATACTGATGGTTTGTTTTTTATGCTTCCTGTTTTAGGCGGCGGCTAGCGAAGCCGCAGCTCAGCTGCTACATTGGGCAAAAATCAACCAGCCGAGGTAGACCATGACGTTCTCGGAACAGGAGATTAAACCCGTATGGGATGAGGTCGCACGCCTGATCGGCGACGGCGTGATGCAGCTGCGTCATCGCGGCGAAGCGCTGTCGGTGGAAACGCTGGAAAAACATCTGGCGCGGCAGCTGGCGGATAGCAACGATATCGAACGGCGCATCCTGCTCGGCGCCGCCATCAACATGCTGAAAGGCGGAAAATGAATCGCCAACCGAAGAAGGTTGGCGATCCGACAGAAGCCCGAGGTATGCAAGCCCGGCCTTCTGCGCGCTACTATGTCACGCTAATATGACGTAATTAATAGGAATTGTCGGGTTTTTGCCCAAAGTGCCCTATTTTTGTTGCCTGCATCAGGCCAGCACGAAATCACCCGCATCCAGCGGCTGTCCCACCACTTTCACCAGGAAATCGCTGCCGTCAAAGGCGCCGCCCAGGTTGATCGCCACGTCACTGACGTGATTTTGCGCATCGTAGCTCAGCGTCGCCTCGCCCGCCTTGCCGCTGAACTGATCGACGAAGCGGATGCCGTCGGCGCTGCCGGTGTTGAACAGCGTCAGATCGATCTTGTCCTCGCCACGCACGAAGTCACGGATCCAATCCGGCGCCGCCGCCGTTGACTCTTCCGCCGCGAAATAGACGAAGGTGTCCTTGCCGGCGCCTCCCCACAGCTGATCCGCCCCCTTACCGCCGTACAGCACGTCATCGCCCGCGCCGCCCTTGAGCACGTTATCGGCGGCGTTGCCCACCAGCACATCGTTACCCGACCCGCCGATGGCGTTTTCAATCGTTACGCCTGCAGCGATAGACACGTTGCCTTTCAGGCCGCCGACGTCCGAGAACGCCTTTTCATTCAGGTTGATGCGCTGATTCTGGCCAAAGCCGGAGAAATCGAAGGTGTCGTTGCCGCCGGCGTCCCAGGCGGTGAAGATTATTTTGTCCTGCGCGCCGGTGGCGGTGAGGAAGTCGCGATCGGTGTTGGAATTGAAACCGTAAACCGTATCACCGGTGCGGGTGGTCATGTTGGCGCCGTAGAAATGCTGGATCGCCGTGATGTCATTGAGCAACGGCCCGGAAGAGTACGCGCCTTTAAAGTCCTGCCCGGTGTTGCTTTCGCTGAAATAGCTCATCAGGCTGTGCGCGCGGCTGTCCTCAAAGTAGGTCGCGTCTTTAGCGTAGGTGATGCTGACGCCCGGTGCGGCGTTATAGTCGCCCGGGTGCTGCAGCCCCAACGCATGGCCGATTTCATGGGTGAAGGTCTGGCGACCGTACTCGTTCTCATGGATCTGGTTGTTGACGAAGGTGTGGTTCTTGGCGTTATACCAGGTCTGCCCGGCGACCGAAGGCGAGGTGTCCGGGTTATACGCGAAGGCATAGGAGCCGCGCGAGCTGTAGTCGAACAGGCCGAATTTGATGTTGGCGGCGGCGGTGTTGCTGGTTTCAGTGAAGGTGATGTTAGCCACGTCTGACCATGACTGCAGCGACAGTTTAGCCTGCTCGCGCTGTTCGGGGTTAAAGCTGCTGAAGCCGCTGATGCCCATGCTCGACATGTTGCCCGGCGCCTTTTCCCAGAAGCTGTAGGTCAGAGAGACCGGCGTGTCGGTCACGCCCTTGTCGTGCCAACTGCGATCGCCGCGCACCAGCTCCAGGCCGGCGTTTTCGAACGTTTTCGACGGATGAAGCACGGTAATGGTGTCGTCTTCATCGGGTTTATAAGCGCCCAGCAGGGCTAATACGCCTTCGGCCTTAACGGAAGCATTGCTTGATGACATAACCTTATCTCCATATTCGTCAATTCAATCGGGGGGATGCCCCAACTGGCGGATTGCCTGAACGGCAGCGGCCCGGTGTTGAATCAATACGGGGATATCGGTAATGCGATGGCGCCTTCCCTCGGCACTCTGAATGAGAACGATAATCCCTTAAGAGAAAAGAATAGACACATTTTCACCGATTACAGAATTTTCTTAGATAAAGTACGGCTATGCATTTGCGCCACACGAATGATTTTCAAGGCAATAATCAGCACTATCACGATAAGCGAAAAAAAATGCATAAAAAAACCGGGGCAATCCAACCCCGGTTATCCATAAGATACTCTGGACTCAGACTAACCAACCAAGCAGCAGCGTCGCACCGATGACCGTGGAAGCGCCGCCGATGCGCGTGGCGATTTGGGCGAACGGCATCAGCCCCATGCGGTTCGACGCCGACAGGATCGCCACGTCACCGGTGCCGCCCAGGCCACTGTGACAACAGGTGACAATCGCCGCTTCCACCGGAAACATCTTCAGGTAAGGCGCAATCAGGAAACTGACCAGCCCCATCGACAGCACTACCGAGCCGCAGACCACCACATAACCGACCGAGAACACCGCCACCACGCTTTCCAGCGGCACGTACAGCATGCCCAGACCGATCATCAGCGGCCACACCAGCGCGGTGGAGACGAACTTGTAGAAACTGTGCGCGCCGGTTTCCATCGAAGCCGGGATCACCCGGCAGTACTTGCACAGCACCGCGAACAGGATCATCAGCACCGGGCCGGGAATATGCACGATGTGTTCGAACAGGCCGCCGACGATAAAGAAGGCGCAGATCACCAGCAGCCCGCCGCCCATCAGTTGAAAATCGACGTTGCCGCCTTGCTCCTTGATGGCGAACATCGCGTTCTCCTGCGCCGAACGGATCAGCATGCCGTCGCCGCTCAGCGCCTTGCGCTGCATACCGATGCGCGCCAGCACCCCGGCGGTCACGATGGCGAAGATGTTGCCCAGCACTGCCGCCGGCGCCAGCTGCGCGACATAGATGTCCGGCGTCGAGCCCAGGATCGCCGAATAGGCCAGCGACAGCGGTAAAATCCCCTCGCCGATGCCGCCGCCGATGATCGGCACGATGATGAAGAAGAAGGTGTGATAGAAGGTAAAGCCAAACAGCTTGCCCACCAGCAGCCCGGTGATCACCGCCGTGATCGTGCCCACCACCAGCGGCACGAACATGCGAATCATCCCCTGGATCAGGATCACCCGGTTCATGCCGAGAATGCTGCCGACCACCAGACTGGCGATGACGAAATAGAGCAGGTTGGCGTCTTTCATCAGCAGATGGACGGTGCCCATGACGTTAGGTTGGAAGACATTGAAATAGACCAGCACCGACGGCACCATCAAACACAGAATGGCCGGCCCGCCGATATCGCGCAGCACGGGAATACTTTTTCCCAACTGCGCCAGCGCAAAGCCCAGCGTCATTATCACCGCCAGGCCGCCGATCATATTCTTCGGCAGGAAGTTGGCGTAGGCGGAAATCGCCACGATGGCGCAAATCGTGATAAACAAGGCGATCGGTACCGCGCCGATATCCATTTGACGAAGTTGATTAATTAACCCTGAGGATTCGGACGATGCCGTATTTTTATCACAGGCCAGTTCTGCATTTATCTGTTTCATTATTCACCCTGCTGACAAGCGTACAGTACGGTTAGATTCACCTGGCGCAAAAACTCTGCCATAGCCAAGCAAAAACAAATGATTACGAAAAATCCTATTGTGGATTTCGCTTTTTCTAATAAGAAATAAAACAGTAGACAGCCCTGACAATATGATAAAAAATAAAAATGCAAAACTAAATTACGCCGGCGAAATTCAATATTGTGACCCTCCGCCAAGGTTGGTTTTAATTAATTATCGTCAGCATTTTGTAATTAAAGTAAGCAGGCTTAAATTCGCTGCTATGCTATAGGAGGGCGAAAAAGCCCCCTGTTTTATTAATAAAGAACCGGAAACGCATTAGCTGAATCCGGTCAGCTTGATCCGAATCTCAATCCTGCGCGCGGCACCGCACGGGAAAGAGGCATAATATGACTCATAAGGAAGTAGAATATGTCTTCACGCGCTGTTACCCCACAAACCCTCGCTCGCTACGGCATCCATCAGGCCGCCGACATCGTCTATAACCCCAGTTATGAATTGCTGTTCGCCGAAGAGACCCGCGCCGACCTGCCGCCGCTGGAGCGCGGCACCCTCACCCAACTGGGCGCGGTCAACGTCGCGACCGGTGAATTTACCGGCCGTTCGCCGAAGGACAAATACATCGTGCGCGACGACACCACGCGCGATACCGTCTGGTGGTCGGACAACGGCACCGGCAAGAACGACAACCAGCCGCTCTCGCCGGAAGTCTGGCAGCATCTGAAGACGCTGGTGGGCAATCAGCTCTCCGGCAAGCGTCTGTTCGTGGTGGACGCGTTCTGCGGCGCCAACGCCGACACGCGTCTGAAAGTGCGCTTCATCACCGAGGTGGCCTGGCAGGCGCACTTCGTGAAAAACATGTTTATCCGCCCGAGCGACGAAGAGCTGGCTGATTTCGAGCCGGACTTCGTGGTGATGAACGGCGCCAAATGCACCAACCCGGACTGGCAGCAGCAAGGGCTGCACTCGGAGAACTTCGTCGCCTTCAATCTGAGCGAGCGCATGCAGCTGATCGGCGGCACCTGGTACGGCGGCGAAATGAAGAAAGGCCTGTTCTCGATCATGAACTATCTGCTGCCGCTGCAGGGCATCGCGTCGATGCACTGCTCGGCCAACGTCGGCGAGCAAGGCGACGTGGCGGTATTCTTCGGCCTGTCCGGCACCGGCAAAACCACCCTCTCCACCGATCCTAAGCGTCAGCTGATCGGCGATGACGAGCACGGCTGGGACGACGACGGCGTGTTCAACTTCGAAGGCGGCTGCTACGCCAAAACCATCAAGCTGTCGCCGCAGGCGGAGCCGGAAATCTATCAGGCGATCCGCCGCGATGCGCTGCTCGAAAACGTCACCGTGCTGGCCGACGGCAGCATCGACTTCGACGACGCCAGCAAAACCGAGAACACCCGCGTCTCTTACCCGATTTATCACATCGAGAACATCGTCAAGCCGGTGTCCAAAGCCGGCCACGCGCGCAAAATCATCTTCCTGACCGCCGACGCCTTCGGCGTGCTGCCACCGGTATCGCGCCTGACGCCGGAGCAGACTCAATACCACTTCCTGTCCGGCTTCACCGCCAAGCTGGCCGGCACCGAACGCGGCATCACCGCGCCGACGCCGACCTTCTCCGCCTGCTTCGGCGCCGCGTTCCTGACGCTGCACCCGACGCAGTACGCCGAAGTGCTGGTGAAACGCATGGAGGCCGCCGGCGCCCAGGCTTACCTGGTGAACACCGGCTGGAACGGCAGCGGCAAGCGTATCTCGATCAAAGATACGCGCGGCATCATCGACGCCATTTTGAATGGCGACATTGAGCAGGCCGAGACCTTCACGCTGCCGATCTTCGGGCTGAACGTGCCGACCGCACTGCCGGGCGTCGATCCGTCGATCCTCGATCCGCGCAAAACCTACGCCGACGAGTCGCTGTGGCAGGAGAAGGCGCAGGATCTGGCGCAGCGCTTTATCGACAACTTCGCCAAATATACCGTCACCCCGGCGGGCGAAAAGTTGGTGAAGGCCGGGCCTAAGCTGTAAAGCAACCAGGGCGCCGCAGCGCCCTTCATACCTGTCTGCAAGGGCCGAACCCTCGGCCCTTTTCTCACGCCGCCGACGGCACGAAAACGCCGCGAAAACGCATGTTGCCAGAGGCAAGCCGCTCATAAGCCTCCGTGGCTTGATCCAGCGTGAAAGTCTCGACCATCGGCTTCACTTTGCCTTTCGCCGCCAGGTTCAGCACCTCACTCAGGTAGTGCTGCCCACCGTGGGTCGATCCGATCACCCGCTGACGCATCATATGGAACGGCACACCTTCCGAAGAGATCGCGAACGGTTTACTGAAGTCCAGCCCGCACAGCACCACGCGGCCATCTACCCGCAAGCCGCTCATCGCCTCCTGCGCGGAGTCGAAGTCATTGGTGGTCACCAGCAGAATGTCCGCGCCGCCGTTCTCCCGCAGCGCCTGCCCGGAGGCGACGATGCGATCGGCGCCCAGTTGCTTCGCCAGCGCGTGCTTGTCCGACGAATGGGTGATGGCAACGGTATCGAAACCGCAGGCTTTCGACAGTTGCAACGCGACGTGCCCCAGCCCGCCAATGCCTAACACCGCCACCGTCTCATGCGGCAGCGGCGCCGCGTCGCGCAGGCCGCTCCAGGTGGTATACCCCGCACACATCATCGGCGCGGCGTCGATGTAAGACAGCCCGTCCGGCAGCAACACCGTGCCTTCAGCGGCGATGGCGATATACTCGGCGTGGCCGCCCTGGGCGGCAAAACCGGTGGTGCGCGGCGCCGGGCAGTTCATCGCCGTTTGCCCGGTTAGCGGCCGATTCTCGCGGCAGTACGGGCAGCGGCCGCAGGCCGATTGCACCCAGGTGGTGCCGACGCGATCGCCAATCTGCCGCGTATGCACGCCGGCCCCCACCTCAACCACTTCCCCCACCACTTCATGGCCGGGCGTTTGCGGATAAATATCGCCGCCATATCCTTGCGTCGCCCATACGTCGGTATAACACATGCCCGAGGCGTGCACTTTGACCAGAACCTGGCCCGGCTCTGTGCGGGGCATCGGCACCTGTCTGATTTCCCAGGGCCGGTTGGCGCCGGTCATAACTACCGCTTTCATCTTCTTATCCATCATCAACTCCTCGCAGCAGGGTGGCGCCCGGCGGTTGCCCGGCGTCTCCTCATGAGCGTAAGGCAGGCTCCACGCCGCAACAATGCAGGCGAACCTCACTGTGGAGATGAAGGCGGCTCACTAATTGGCGTAGCCAAAAGCAGAACGCGAACGCATCAGGACCGCGCCGCGCGCAGATACTCGATCAACGCCTTCAGCGCGCCCGACACGTGGCGATGGCCGGAGTAATAGAGGCACAGCCCCGGATAAGCCGGACACCACGCGTCCAGCGCGCGCTCCAGGCGCCCGTCGTGCAGCGCTTCCAGCGCCAAATGCTCAGGAACGAAAGCGATGCCGATACCGTCGATGGCGGCGTCCACCATCAGAGACTGATCGGTCAGCGTCAGCGAGCCGGTAACGCCGATCGACTCGCTCACGCCATCGCGTTCGAATTCCCAGCGGTAAATCGTGCCGCTGTCGAAGCGAAAACGGATGCAGTTATGGCGCAGCAAATCCTGCGGCGTCGCCGGGCGCCCATGGACGGCGAAATAGCCGGGCGCGGCGATGGCGGCGAAACGCACGGGCGGGCTGACGCGCATCGCGATCATGTCCTGCGGTACGGCTTCCGCCAGCCGAATGCCGGCATCAAACCCCTCGGCGACGATATCGCTCAGCTTGCCGTCGCAGACGATGTCCAGGTGGATATGGGGGTACTCGCGCAGGAAATCGGCCAGCAACGGACGCAATACCAGCCTGACTGCCCCTTCGCTGGCGTTGATGCGCACGGTGCCGCTCGGCGTGGCGCGCCATTCATCCACTTCATGCAGCGCCTGCGAAATAGACGACAGCGCCGGGCGCAGCTGCGCCGCCAAACGCTCACCCGCTTCGGTCGGCGCCACGCTGCGCGTGGTGCGGTTGAACAGCCTCACCCCAAGCCGCTGTTCCAGGTTTTTTATCGAGTGGCTGACCGCCGACGGCGTCACCTCCAGCTCCACCGCCGCCGCGTGAAAGCTGCGATGGGTGGCGACGGCCAGAAAAACGGTCAAGGCGAACAGATCGCCCTGTTTGAACGGGTAAGCAGCATTCATGGGGGCATCGCAAAATAGTGACATAAATTGAACAATTAACATGCCACAGATGAATGCGGCTCACAATGCGGCGCAATCCGCGTTTTCGCCGCGCAGCAATCCCGGCATCACCAGCGCCACCGCCGCCGCGATGCGTTCGTCGATCGCGCTGCCCGGCGGCAGCAGCCCCAACGTCATCTGGCGCAGCGGTTCGGCGATGGTCATCGCCAGCAGCAGGTCGCTGGTTTGCGCCCAGTCGCGGGCAAGCAACCAGCCGTATTGCTGCTGGCGCCGCAGCCAATCCGCCACCGTCGCTCGCCCGCGCTGAATGCCGTTGCGCTGGTAGCTGTCCAGCAGCGCCTCACGCCCCGGGAAATCGCTCTGCAGCAGCCGAAACATGCCCACTGCTTCGGCGCTCAGCACCTGCTGCGCCACCGCCTTCAGTCCAGTTTCCAACAGCGGCGCAACCGCCTCCCGCCGCCCGGCATCCTGTGCGAAGGCCGGCTGAAACGCCTCGCTCCAGCCGCTCACCGCCTGCGCCACCAGCTCATCACGATTGGCGGCAAAGCGATACAGGGTTTTTTTAGCTACCCCGGCGCGTTTCGCCACCGCATCCACCGTTGCCGCGGCGTATCCGCCGTCGAGCAGCAGCGCCAGCGTCGCCTGCGTCAGCGCGGCGCGCAGCGCCGTTTCCGGCGTGGCCGGCCGGCCGCGAGCGCGCAGCGGTTCTTCATTCGGGTTCGCCATAATTGTTCCTCACCAGCGTTGACAGACTCAGCATAACGGCATAGCTTTATTTTGGAAACACATTTCGTTTCCAAAATAAAACAGGAACCCATTATGACACATCCTTCCCTGCTGGTGCCCTGGGGCGTCAACGATATCAACGAGTTGCTCAGGCCCGAGCCGCTGCGGCTGGAAATGGGGCTGAGCCGCAGCGCCGACGGCCTGCTCACCGTAGCGGTTCGAACCGATCTACACGGTTGTAAAGGGCGCATGCTGGACTGGTGGTTCACCTTCTTCGAGAACACCCAGCACATCAACTGGTGGCACCCGCACGATCACGTCGAACATCGCGGCTGGGATCGCCACTGGAAAAAAGGGGAAAGCTACGTCGGCGCCAGCATCGAAGCGGTCGAATGGCTGGCGGAGCTGCCGCCGGTTGCGGCGCGCCTCAAGTTTCACGCCGCCGAGGACTTCTTCGCGCCGCAGCCGCTGCGCCAGGCGCGCGACGCGCAGGCAATCTCCGCCGCCGTTTGCGCGCGCATCGGCTTCGGCGATCAGGTGGCGTTGGATGACAACGGCGATCCCTGTGACGGCGAGATGCTGCATCTGGTACGTGATACGCCCTATGGGTGCGTGCTGCGCAGCCGCTTCCTGCTGGGTAAAGCCTGCGCCAACGCCCACGACGAACTGGCGGACGACATCGGGTTTAACCTGATGCGCCACTGCTACAACGAGTTCAGCTATCTGGCGCAGTTCCTGCCGTCGCTGTACTACGCCGAAAATGGCCGTGAGCCAGCGCCGTTGCTCTGGTAATCGCCCTGTGGAGGCCTGTTATTTTTTCGCGATATGGCTATAGTGATTTTCATCGTTTCCCCCGCGCTGATGACGGAGAAATCATGCAAAATCCACGCTATAGCGGCGGCTGCCTGTGCGGGCATATTCGCTTTCAGGCACACGGCCTGCCAGGCAACCCGCACAGCTGTTCCTGCGATTTTTGCCGCCGCCACTCCGGCGCGCCAACGCTGTGTTGGGTCGAATTCCCGCGTCAGGCCGTCGAGTGGAACGGCCCTGGCGGCATGCCCGCGCTGTACCGCTCCTCCCTCTACTCCAGCCGCGCCTTTTGCCCGCGCTGCGGCAGCACGCTGGGAGCGGTAGACGACGAACCGACGGTGGCGCTGGCCACCGGCAGCTTCGACCACGCCGATCTGCCGGAGCTGAGCCCGGTATCGCACGCTTTCGCCGATGTGTGCCCCGGATGGTGGCGCATCGACGGCATGCGCTGAGCGCCTCACAGTTCCCGCTGAAATCAATTGATTGTTTTGTCGTATAAATTTAGAACAGATGAACAATAATTCAAAAGTATGGGAACGGGGATGAATCAACAGACTCTCGACGCGCGCCGCTCGCGTCAGGCGTTGCTGGCCGGCTCGGTCGGCAACTTTATCGAATGGTATGAGTTCGGGGTATACGGTTTTCTGGCCACCGTTATCGCCGCCAATTTTTTCACCCTGCAGGGTGAAAATGAAATCACCAGCCTGATCCTCACCTACGCCGCCTTTGCGCTGGCGTTTTTCTGCCGACCGATCGGCGCGGTGATCTTCGGCCGCATCGGCGATCGCATCGGCCGCCGGCCGACGCTGATTGCGGTTCTGCTGCTGATGACGCTGGCCACCGCGCTGATCGGCGTCATGCCGACCTACGCCTCGATCGGCGTCGCCGCCCCACTGCTGCTGACGCTGCTGCGCATGTTTCAGGGGTTGTTCGCCGGCGGCGAATTCGGCGGCGCGGTATCGCTGATGACCGAGTTTGCTCCCAAGGGCAAGCGCGG
Source organism: Serratia sp. PGPR-27 (assembly GCF_022678525.1). Classification (NCBI taxonomy): domain Bacteria; kingdom Pseudomonadati; phylum Pseudomonadota; class Gammaproteobacteria; order Enterobacterales; family Yersiniaceae; genus Serratia; species Serratia sp. PGPR-27. The sequence continues at coordinate 28,420 of NZ_JALBYS010000020.1, forward strand.
GCTGTTCGGCGCCTGGCAATCGCTGACCGTCGCGCTCGGCCTGCTGGCCGGGGCCGGACTGGTGGCGCTGCTGGCCGCGCTGCTCAGCGCACAGCAGTTGCATGACTGGGGCTGGCGTATTCCCTTCCTGCTGGCGCTGCCGATGGGCGCCGTGGCGCTGTGGCTGCGGCTCAAGCTCGAGGAAACGCCCACGTTCACCCAGGCGCAGCAACGTGCGGAACACGCCGCCCCACCGCCGGAAGCGAAGCTGGGCGGCGTGGTGAAAACCATTCTGATCGGCATCGGCCGCATGATGGGTTGGTCGGCCGCCGGCTATACCTTCCTGGTGGTGATGCCTTCCTATTTGCAAACCTCGCTGCACGCCACCTTCCAACAGGCGCTGGTGGCGACGGTGCTGGCCAACGTCGGTTTCGCCCTGACCATTCTGCCGGCGGGCATCATCAGCGACAGGCTGGGACGAAAAACGGTGATGCTGACGGCGGTGGCGGCGGTGATCCTGTTCACCTTTCCGCTGCTGCACCTGTTGCAGGATGCGCAAAGTTCACTGTGGGTCAAAGGGCTGGCAGTGATGATCGCCGGCGCCGTGGTCGGCCTGCTGGCCGGTCCCGGCCCGGCGATGCTGGCGGAGATGTTCCCGACCCGGGTGCGTTACACCGGTTTGGGGCTGGCTTACTCACTTTCCAATGCGGTGTTTTCCGGCTCTGCCGGATTGATTATCACCGGCCTCATCAAACAGACCGGCAATATCGATATTCCCGCCTACTACGTGGTCGCCACGTCGGTGGTCAGCCTGTTTGCGCTGATGACGCTGCGCCGTGACGATCACCTGCGTTCGCTGAACGAACGTTAATCTCGCTACAGGGGGCGACGCCGCCCCCCTCAGCGCGCCGCGGCGCGGCGTTCGGCGCTGAAGCCGCGCTTTGCACTGCCCCAGGCAATGCTCCACCCCACCAGCAACAGGACAAAAGCCATCCAGGGGATGGCGTTAGCGCCGACGTTTGCCAGCAGAATTCCGCCCAACGCGCCGCTGACGGCAAAAGCCAGATTAAAGAAAGTGACCAGCAGCGACTGGGCGAGATCGGCATGCTCACCCGCTGCATCCGCCAGTGATGTCTGCAACAGCGTTGGCGCACCGCCGAAACTCAATCCCCATGCCGCCATGCCAACGTAAACCGCCCCGGCGGGCAAACCGTTCACGCCAAACGCCAGCGCCACCAACGCGAAGGCCGCCAGGCTGAACAGCACCAGCGCACGCAGCCAGCGATCCACCCATAAGCCGGTCAGCGCAATGCCCGCAACGGCGGCGATGCCGAACGCCAACAGCGCCAAATCCACTCTGGCCACCAGGCCGCGCGCGGCAAGATAGGGCGCAAGATAGGTATACAGCGTGTAATGAGCCAGGATCCAACACGCCAATACGGCAAGGATCGGCCGCACGCCGGGAAGACAGAAAACCTCGCGCAAACGCGCATTGCCTGGCGTTCGGCGACCGTAAAATTCGGGCAGCGTCAGCCGGATCCACACTAGCAGCAACGCGCTCAAGCTCGCCAGCACGGCAAAAATCCAGCGCCAATCCAACAGTTCGCCAAGCCAGGCGCTCATCGGTACGCCCAACGCCAACGCCAGCGGGATCCCCAGCATGGCGATCGCCATCGCCCGCCCTTGCAATGAGACGATGGCCAGGCGGCGCGCGTAACCCGCGAGCAGACTCCACGTCACCCCGGTAGCGATGCCGACCAAAAAGCGCGCCCCCAGCGTCACGCCAAAACAGGGTGACAACGCCGTCACCGCGTTGCAGATCAAAAAGATGCCGATCGCCAACAGCAGCAGTCGGCGACGCGGCCACCCGCCCAGCGCCAACGTCAGCGGGATCGCCGCCGCCCCGGCGCCCAGCGCGCACAACGTCACCATTTGCCCCGCCCACGCCTCGCTGATGCTCATGCCTCGGGCTATCTGCGGCAGCATGCCGGCCGGCACAGTCTCATTAGCGGTCGCGATGAAGCTGCTCATCGTCAGCGCCAGCAATGCTTTCAGCGGCGGCAGCGCGCCATGCGCATTATCGTTATCGGTGGAAACAGAGTGAACATTCATTACTAACAACTCCCATGGTCAATTGCAGAGTCATCAGCGTCTCACCTTGCATACGGATTGATAATTGGCCTACCATTTGAATTATTTTCAAATCCAGATTGATAAAAATGGCAACGGACAGACTGGGCGACATGCGTTTATTTGCCGAAGCGGCGGCATCGGGCAGCCTTTCTGCCGCCGGCCGCAAACTCGGCCTTTCCCCCGCCGCCGCCAGCGCGCGGTTGTTCAAGCTGGAAGCGGCGCTGCACAGTAAACTCTTCGATCGCACCACTCGCCGCCTGCGTCTCACTGAAGAAGGGCGCATTTATCTGCAACACTGCACCCTCGCGTTGCAGGCGATTGCCGACGGCGAGGCGGCTCTGCAGGCCAGCCAAAGCGGCGTGTGCGGTAAACTTCGCCTCTCGGCCTCCGCCGATTTCGGGCGCAACCTTCTCAATCAGTGGATTGAAGAATTTTGCGCCGAACACCCCCGGCTGCAGATCGCGCTGACACTGTCGGACTCCCTATCCAACCTGCTGCAGGACGATCTGGATATCGCCATTCGTTTCGGCGCGCCGCGCGAAGAAACGCTCATCGCGCGGCGCCTGGCCGCCAGCCGACGCGTGCTGTGCGCCTCTCCGGCGTATCTGGCGCAATATGGCGAGCCGCGCACGCCGGCCGATCTCACCGGCCATCGTTTTATCGTACTGGTGACCGCAGCCGGCCCGCTGAATACGTTCCATTTCTCCCTGGACGGCCAGGCCTGGAGCCACACGGTGCCGCTGGAGAGCGCCTGGGAGACCAATGACGGCGCGCTGGCACGCCAGTGGGCTTTAGCGGGGCACGGCATCGCGCGTAAAACCATCTGGGATGCGGCGGACGATATCCGCAGCGGGCGTCTGAACGTCATTCTTCCCGACTTCACCCCGCATGAAGCCGGGATCTACGCCGTGTTTCGCCGCTCGCCCTATCAGCCGCCGCGCGTGCGCCTGCTGTTGGATTTCTTGATCGCCCGCTTTGCGGCCGCCAGCCAATCGCCGCCGTTTCATGTCCCCCCGCAGGATGAGTAACCACGCTCGTTAATCCGCGTCTCTGCGTGAGAAACATCACAAATCAATAATGTTAACGTTAACTTTTGTGATTAACATCGCACGCGTGATATCTGCTAGCTTCATCCCTTCGCGAGTTAACGTTAACAATAAAGCTGATTTCACTCACCGGGACCTTATCCATGAACCGCGAAACGAAAAAATATTACGTGCTGCTCAGCGGCCTGCTGTTCTTCTTTTTCTTCACCTGGTCTTCCAGCTTTTCGCTGATCTCACTCTGGCTGAATCAGAAGATCGGCCTGAAAGGCGCCGAGACCGGCCTGATCTTCTCCGCTATCTCGCTGGTGGCGCTGTGCGCACAGCCGCTGTACGGTTTTATTCAGGACAAACTTGGGCTGCGCAAGCACCTGCTGCAGTTTCTCGGCGTGATGCTGCTGCTGACCGGCCCGTTCTTTATCTACGTTTACGCCCCGCTGCTGGCGAGCAGCCTGCCTCTGGGTGCGTTGGTCGGCGGGTTGTTCATCGGCGCCACCTTCTTCGCCGGCATCGGCGCGCTGGAATCTTATACCGAGCGCGTCAGCCGCATCAGCGGTTTCGAATTCGGCCGCGCCCGCATGTGGGGCTCGCTCGGCTGGGCCAGCGCCACCTTTCTGGCCGGTTTTATCTTCAATATCGATCCGAACATCAATTTCTGGCTGGCCTCCGCCGCCGCCGTGGTGTTTCTTTTGCTGCTCAGCCAGGTACGCGAGCTGAAGCCGAACGCCATGGCCGGCCTGGCGTTTGGCAAACCGGAGAACCTGCGGCTGCAGGACGCGCTGGCGCTGCTGCGCATGCCGGGCTTCTGGGCGTTGGTGGTGTTTGTGCTCGGCATCAGCGTATACAACGTTTTCGATCAGCAATTTTCGGTCTACTTCGCCTCACAGTTCGCGTCACGCGAACAGGGCAACGAGATGTACGGTTTTCTCAACTCGCTGCAGGTCTTCCTCGAAGCCGGCGGTATGTTTCTGGCTCCGCTGTTGGTGAACCGCATCGGCGCCAAGCGGGGGCTGTTGCTGGCGGGCAGCGTGATGGCGCTGCGCATGTTCGGCTCCGGCTTGGTCAGCGGCGCCTTGATGATCTCCGCCATGAAACTGCTGCACGCCGTAGAGTTGCCGATCCTGCTGATCGCTATCTTCAAATACATCGCCAGCCGCTTCGACAGCCGCCTCTCCTCCACGCTGTACCTGGTGGGCTTTCAGTTCATCACCCAGGTGATGGCCAGCTTCCTGTCGCCGCTGGCGGGCTACGGTTATGACCGCATCGGCTTTGCCGACACCTATCTGCTGATGGGCTGTGCGGTCGCCGCCACGACGCTTGTTTCCTGTTTCCTGCTGCGCGGCGAACGTTCCGCCACGGCAGCGCCCTTTCCATCCGCCATTAAATCAAGTGAGTCTGTCCAATGAACACTGCCTTAGCTCAAGCCGACCATGCGGTCGAGGCCCTGCGCGCAGAGCGCCGAGACGATTACTACCCGCAGTTCCATCTCGCGCCGCCCGCCGGCTGGATCAACGATCCCAACGGCCTGATCTGTATTGACGGCGTCTATCATGCGTTCTTCCAGCATCACCCCTATAGCGAACACTGGGGGCCCATGCACTGGGGGCACGCGACCAGCCGCGATCTGATCCGCTGGCAGCACCAGCCCATCGCCCTGGCACCCGATGCGCCCTATGACCAAGATGGTTGCTTTTCCGGCTGCGCCGTGGATGACAACGGCGTGCTGACGCTGATTTATACCGGCCACGTGTGGCTGGGCGAGCCCGGCGACGACAGCCAGGTGCGGGAAGTGCAATGTCTGGCCACCAGCGAAGATGGCATACGCTTCGTCAAGCACGGGCCGGTGCTGGCCCCGCCGGACGGCGTTCAGCATTTCCGCGATCCGAAAGTCTGGCGCGAGAACGGCGAATGGTGGCTGGTGGTCGGCGCTAAAGAAAACGGCCTGGGCCAGGTACGCCTGTACCGTTCTGCAGACCTGCGCGCCTGGCGCTTCGATCGGGTGCTGGCCGGCGCGCAAACGGCGCATCAAGGGTATATGTGGGAATGCCCGGATTTCTTCCCGCTGGGGGAACAACACCTGCTGCTGTTCTCGCCGCAGGGCCTGGCGGCACAGGGCTACCGCTACCGCAATCGCTTCCAGAGCGGCTATCTGCTCGGCCATTGGCGGCCGGACGGCGACTTTACGGTAACGCAGCCCTTCTGCGAGCTGGATGCCGGCCACGATTTCTATGCGCCGCAGACCTTCACAGCAGCCGACGGCCGCCGGCTGCTGTTTGCCTGGATGGATATGTGGGAATCACCGATGCCCAGCAAAGCGCACCGTTGGGCCGGCGCCCTCACCCTGCCGCGCGAGCTGACGCTGGCCGCCGACGGCAGCGTTCGCATGAACCCGGCGCGTGAACTGGCGGCGCTGCGCCGAGAATCGCACTCGTTTTTGGCGCAGACGCTGACCAATCAGCATTTGCCGCTGGCGAACGATGTGCAGGAACTCACTCTGACATTGAGACCGGCCGACAACGACGCCGAGCGTTACGGGCTGGCCATCGGGAGTGCAGCGCGGCTGTTCGTCGATAATCAGGCGCACCGACTGGTACTGGAACGTTTTCATGAAAACCCCGCCCTGAACACCTGCCGCAGCGTGCCGCTGCCGGAGGGTGACATCCTGTCGCTGCGGATCTTTATCGACCGTTCATCGCTGGAGATTTTCATTAATCAGGGATTGGCCTGCCTGACCAGCCGCATTTATCCGACGGAGGGGGATCGCCGCCTCAGCCTGTTTGCCGAGGGCGGACGGGCAGAGTTCGAGCCCATCACAGGATGGCGGCTGGCTAGCATCTGGGGGTAGTGGGAATGAGCACCGGGCGCGCAGCGACGCACCCGGTGCGGTTACAGCGAACCACGCTCCAACAGCGGGCAAGGCACTTTCACCGTATCACGCTGTTCCCGCTGCTCGATCACATGCAGCGCCGCAAGGCGGCCCAGCTCGTAGTGCGGCAATTGCACCGTCGTCAACGCCGGCAGGAACAGCTCGCCGATGCCAACCATGTTGTCGTAGCCCAGCACCGCCACCTGTTGCGGTATCCGCCATCCTTGCGCCAGCAATACCTGATAAACCAGAAAGGCTATCCGATCGTTCCCGCATACCACGACATCGCAATCGCGCCGGCCGGCAGAGAAATGCCGCGCCAGCAGCGCGACGCAGTCGCGATAGCCTTGATCGCCGCCGCTCAGATCGAGATGATACTGCCGCAGCTGTTCAACATCGCGCCCTGCATCGCGCCAGGCGCGCTCCAGACCGCGGCGGCGCAGCCCCGCCGCCAGCGTATCCGCCGGTAAATGTATGCACAGCGGCGAACGATAGCCTTTGGCGATCAGCGTGCGCATCGCGTCATACTGGCCTTGCTCGTCATCAGGAATGTAGCTGGCGATCGCATGCGCCGGGCTGACGCAGTTGGCCAGCACCAGCCTTTTGTCCAGCAGTTTGGCCGGCACATCCACCTGACGCAGCCCCATGGTGGTGAAGATCACGCCGTCCGGGCGATGCGCCAGCAGCAGATCGACGGTCTGTTCGGCGTTGTCGTCGGCAAACAGATTGACGACGAAGCTGTTCCAGCCGTGCTCGCGCGCGGTTTTTTCAATCGACAGGATCATGTCCACCGAGAACGGCGTCGTGGCGGTGTCCAGCGCCAGCACGCCGAGCGTCTGTACGCGATTTCCGTCACCACGAATACGCCGCGCCGACAGATCCGGCACATAGTCCAACTGGTCGATAGCCTGTTTGACGCGCCGATAGGTTTCCGGCCGCAGCTTGCCGGGCTCATTGATGGCGCGGGACACCGTCATCAACGAGACTCCGGCAAGTTTTGCGACGTCTTTCAGCGAAGCCATGCGCCCTTCTTTATGATTAATGAGGAAAAGTGAATAATCCCATAACCAGGCGCAGGACTCTACTCCGCGTTAGCAGGCTGTGATGTCCGCCCACAGAATAGCGCCGTCGGCCGTCAGCGGCTTCACCTCGCCGCTCACCGCCTGCGCCGTCCACCAGACGCCTTCGCGCGCTCGCAGCTCGCCGCCCCCCGGCAGCGACCAGACCCCGCTCAGCACATACAGCACGCCCGCCCGGTTGGGTAGCAGGCTGACGGGCGCCGTGCTGCGCCGCACCTCGGCCGCCTGCCGGCCGCGGCGCGTCATGATGTTGAAATCCTGACTGGCGCCGCCCAGCAGCGTCGCTTCCAGCGCCACGTCGCCGGAAAACGCGAACGGCTCCCCGACGCGCGCCAACTGATGGTCGATATGCCCAGCGCTGAACAGCCGCACGCCGTCGCCTTCCAGCAGGGTGATCGAACGATCGATGCCCGCAAAGGCGGAAAACGGCCCGTCCTGCGCGATGGTGGCGATGCTGGCGCGCCAGTCAAAATCCTGCGCGCCCGGCGGCCAGCTGACGATTTCACGGGTTTCCCCACCGCCGTTGCGCCACGGGCTGACCGGCAGCGCGGCAAAGTTAAAACGGGTCAGGCCCATTACGCCTCCTGCTGAAAGGTTTTCAGCACCTGCAGGAACTCGGCGCTGCTCTGCTGCTGCAGCGCGTGCCGTCCCTGCTCGATCACCTGCCGGCCGCCGACGAATACGTCGCGAATTTGCTCTTTGCCGCCGGCGAACAGCCAGCGGTTAAGGATCGAGGCGTCCGGCGCCGCCGCCAGATACGGATCGTCCCCGTCCAGCACCAGCCAGTCGGCGCGATAGCCGCTCTGCAGCCGACCGATCGGCGCGCCGCATGCCTGCGCGCCGCCCTGCAGCGCCTGCGAGTACAGCACATCGCCCACCGCCGACTGTTCCGGCGTCGTCAGGCGATTGCGACGCTGATCGCGCAGCCGCTGGCCGTATTCAAACCAGCGCAGCTCTTCCACCACGTTGAGCGAAACGTGGCTGTCGGAACCGATGCCCCAGCGCCCCTGCTGCTGCAGGTACGCGTCGCCGGGGAAAATACCGTCGCCGAGGTTGGCTTCGGTGGTCAGACACAGGCCGGCCACCGCGCGGCTGCGCGCCAGCGCTTCCAGCTCGTCGCGATCCAGATGGGTGGCGTGCACCAGACACCAGCGCTGATCCACCGGCAGATGGTCATACAGCCAGGCCACCGGGCGCTGCCCGCTCCACGCCAGGCAATCGTTCACCTCTTTTTGCTGCTCGGCGATATGAATATGCACCGGCAAGGTGCGATCCGACGCGGCCAAAATCTGCTGCATCTGCCCCAGCTCCACCGCACGCAGCGAGTGGAAACACAACCCCTGATTCTGCAACGGGCGATCCCCCAGCTGGCGGGCAATCACCTGCTGCTGATGCAGATAGCTTTCGGTGTCCTGGATAAAACGTTTCTGCCCCGGCTGGGCCGGCTGCGCGCCGAAACCGGCGTAGCTGTACAGCACCGGCAGCATCGTCATGCCGATGCCGGCCTGATGCGCCGCCTCGCTGAGCCGGCCGGTCATCTCACCGCGATCGGCGTAAGGCTTGCCGTCGGCGTCGTGATGCAGGTAGTGGAATTCGGCCACCTGGGTGTATCCGCCCTTGAGCATTTCGATATACAGTTGACGGGCGACCACCTCCACCTGCTCCGGCGTCAGGCGCTGCACCAGGCGGTACATCAGATCGCGCCAGGTCCAGAAACTGTCCTGCGGGTTGCCCGCCACTTCCGCCAGCCCCGCCATCGCGCGCTGGAAAGCGTGGGAGTGCAGGTTCGGCATGCCCGGCACCGCGTCGCCGTGCAGCCGGGTGCAGCCTTGCGGTTCAGCGTCGGCGGTAACTTGAGTCAGATAACCTTGCGCATCGACGTCCAGCCGGACGTTATGCGCCCAGCCCTCAGGGAGCAAAGCGCGTGGGGCAAAATAAGCAGGCATGGCAGTATTCCACGGTTGATGTAACGGTGAATGAGGCGCGGCGATGGCGCGCATTCAGGAATTTTTGGCGGCCGCCGGCAAGTTTCTGGCGCGACGGCCACTAGTTGTATATACATATACATACGCCGACATCAACAGTAAACTGGTGTTATTATTTTTTTATTTGACGAGGTTAACGTCGTGGCTGAACAACAGACCGTGTTACAACTGGCGGCTGCAATGAGCGATGCCCCCGCCCCGATCTACCAACGGGTCAAACAGGCGATCGTGAATCAAATCCGTGCGGGGCATTGGCAACCGCACCAGCGCGTGCCCTCCGAAAGTGAACTGGTGGCGGAACTGGGCGTCAGCCGCATGACCATCAACCGCGCGCTGCGCGAGCTGACCAGCGAAGGTTTTTTGATCCGCATGCAGGGCGTCGGCACCTTCGTCGCCGAAGCCAAGGCGCATACCGCACTGCTGGAAGTGCACAACATCGCCGATGAGATCGCCGCGCGCGGCCATCGCCACAGCAGTAAAATCCTCGAGCTGAAGGCCCGCCCGGCCAGCGAGGAAGAAGCGACGGCGCTGGGCATTCAGCCCGGCCAACGGCTGTTCTACTCCCAGATCGTGCATTACGAAAACGACGTGCCGGTGCAGGTGGAAGACCGCTGCGTCAACCCGCTGGTGGCGCCGGATTACCTGAAGCAGGATTTCGACCGCGTCACCCCTTACACCTACCTGACGCAGGCCGCGCCGCTGACCGCCGGCGAACACATCGTCGAAGCGGTGATCCCCACCCGGCGGGAGCGCGAGCTGCTGCAGCTGGAGGATCACGAACCCGGCCTGCTGATCCATCGCCGCACCTGGTCCGGCAAAACCGTGGTGACCTCGGCGCGGTTGCTGTACCCCGGCAGCCGCTATCAGCTGTTCGGCCGCTTCACCAGCGAAGTCTGAACCCCGGCGGGCGCGCCCTGCGCCCGCATCTCCGCTGTCGATCACATCCTGATAACAAAATCTCGCCCGCCTCTTGTGACATCCCGGTGAATGCGTTAGGTTATTTTTAATTGTATATACAACCATGTGGGAGCTGCGGCTCCGGCGGAGGAAAGCAATGACGTCTGAGATCCACTGTGACAGCCTGTGGCACGGCGCCGATATCGTCACCATGCGCGACGGTAAATATCACACCCTGACCGACGGCGCGATCGCCGTACGCGACGGCAAGATTGTCTGGATTGGAGAACATGCGGCGCTGCCGCCCGATCTTATCGCGGACGAAACGGTGAAATTCGACGGCGGCATCATCACCCCCGGCTTTGTTGACTGCCACACGCACCTGGTGTTCGGCGGCAATCGCAGCGGCGAGTTCGAACAGCGGCTGAACGGCGTAAGCTACGCCGACATCGCCGCGCAGGGCGGCGGCATCATCTCCACCGTGAAAGCCACCCGCGAGGCCGACGAAGCGTTGCTGCTGGAGCAGGCGCTGTTCCGCCTGCGGCCGCTGCTGGCGGAAGGCGTCACCTGCGTGGAGATCAAATCCGGCTATGGCCTCAGCCCGGAGAGCGAACTGAAAATGCTGCGGGTGGCGCGCAAGTTGGGCGAGCTGCTGCCGGTCGAGGTGAAAACCACCTGTCTGGCGGCCCATGCGCTGCCGCCGAAATACGCCAACCGCGCCGACGACTACATCAATCTGGTCTGCGACACCATCATCCCGCAGGCGGCGGCCGCCGGTCTGGCGGATGCGGTCGACGCCTTCTGCGAGCATCTGGCGTTCTCACCGGCGCAGGTGGAGCGCGTCTTCGCCGCCGCCGAAGCCGCCGGTCTGCCGGTCAAACTGCACGCCGAACAGCTCTCCGCCCTCGGCGGCAGCACGCTGGCGGCGCGCCATCACGCGCTCTCCGCCGACCATCTCGAATACGCTACCGAGCAAGACGCCCGCGCCATGGGCGACGCTGGCACCGTGGCGGTGCTGCTGCCGGGCGCTTACTACCTGCTGCGTGAAACCCAATGCCCGCCGGTAGCGCTGTTCCGCAAACACCACGTGGCGATGGCGATCGCCAGCGACGCCAACCCCGGCACGTCGCCGGCACTGTCGCTGCGCCTGATGATCAACATGGCCTGCACGCTGTTCCGCCTGACGCCGGAAGAAGCGCTCGCGGGCGTCACCACCCACGCCGCCAAAGCGCTGGGGCTGCAGCACAGCCACGGCACGCTGGAAACCGGCAAGGTGGCGGACTTCGTTCACTGGCCGCTGTCGCGGCCGGCGGAACTGGCTTATTGGTTGGGCGGCCAGCTGCCCTGTACGGTGATTTTCCGAGGAGAAGTACGTCAATGACCATTCGCGATCCTTTTAGCTTCCAGACCGGCAGCCTGCCGCTGCTGATCAGCATCCCGCACGCCGGCACACAACTGACGCCGGCGGTCGAGGCCGGGCTGACCGACGACGCTCGCCCGCTGCCCGATACCGACTGGCACATTCCGCAGCTGTACGACTTCGCCCGGGCGATGGGCGCCAGCGTACTGGTCGGCAACTATTCGCGCTTCGTCATCGATTTGAACCGCCCGGCGGACGACAAGCCGCTGTACACCACCGCCACCACCGGCCTGTATCCCGACGTGCTGTTCGACGGTCGCCCAAGCTTCCTGCCGGGCAAAGCGCCTACGGACGAAGAACGCGCCCTCTACCTGCAGCAAATTTGGCAACCTTATCATCAGCAGCTGCAGAACGAACTGGCGCGCCTCAAAGCGCGCCACGGCTATGCGCTGCTGTTCGACGCGCACTCGATCGCCTCGGTGATCCCGCGGCTGTTCGACGGCCAGCTGCCGGATCTCAATCTCGGCACCAACGGCGGTGAAAGCTGCGCCCAGGCGCTGAGCGATCGGCTGGTCGCCTGCTGCGAGCAGCAACAGCAGTACACCCACGTGCTGAATGGCCGCTTCAAGGGCGGTTATATCACCCGCGCCTATGGTCAACCGCAGCAGCAACAGCATGCGATCCAGCTCGAACTGGCGCAGGTCAACTACATGTCCGAACAGTATCCTTTTGCGTTCGAGCCCCAGCGCGCCGCCTCGCTGCAGCGCCTGCTCAAGCAGATGATTGAAAGCCTGTTGGACGGTGCCGCCAGACTGAATTGATCCCCCTTTACAGGCGCCGCCGGGCGCCTGTTTTTCTCCTGCCTCTAACCGCAACGCCAGCAGCAATCTGCGCGCTATATCAAATTTTCGCGTGATTCCCCGCTAGCTGGTCCAAACAGCGCACAAAACGGCGGCCGACGAAAAACGCACTGCGCCACAATCAGCCCAAAAGCCCGCGCTCAGCGCCGGGCGGCGTGTGGCCGAGCAGGCCCATTTCGAATACTCTCTGGAGGCCCTATGTCTGTAACACCGTTAAACTGGCGCGCTGCCGGCGCTTTGGCCGAACAACTGCTGGCCGGCTGGCAACGGCATGGCGAACCCGGCGGCGCCATCACCCTGTTTGACGCCCAACAACGCCGCGCCACCGCCTGCGCCGGCCTGGCCGATCTGGCGCAGAACACCCCCTTCACCGCCGACAGCGTGGTGCGTTATGCCTCAGTGACCAAGCATATCTTCGCCGCGCTGGCGCTGAACGCCACCGAGCGCGCCATTCGGCTGGAGCAACGCCTGGGTGAACTGCTCCCCGCCCTGCAGCCCGCGTTGGCGGACGTTACCGTCGGCCAGGCGCTGGACATGACCGGCGGCCTGCCCGACGTGCGCGAGACGCTCGGCCTGCTGGGCATCTCGCTGCACGCCGTCAGCGAGGCACAGCCGGTGATGCAGTTTGTCGAGGGTCTGGAGAAATTGAACTACGAAGCCGGCAGCGAGATCGCCTACAGCAATACCGGCTATCGGCTGCTGGAAGCCGCGCTGCGCAGCAAAGGGTATGATTTTGACCAACTGGTGCAACAGCACATCGCCCGGCCGCTGCAGGTGCAGATGCGGGTGCCGGAAAGCTGGTTCGACGTGGTGCCGGGGTTGGTGCCGGGTTACTGGCGTGCGCCGCAGGGCTGGCAACACGCCAGCGCCGGCCTGCACCTTTCCGCCTCCGGCAGCCTGACCGGCAGCCTCAACGCCCTCACCCGCTGGTTGCAAACGCTGCTGGCCGACGAGGGCCCCGGCCAAGGCGTGCTGGCGCAACTCGGCGCACCGCGCCGCCTTAATCAGGGCCAGCTCAGCGCCTATGGCCTGGGTCTGGCGCAAACCCCGCTGGGCCGCCGCCGCTTACTCGGCCACGGCGGTTCCCACGCCGGTTACAAAACCTATTTCCTGCTGGCGCCCGACCGTCAGGCCGGCGTCGCGCTGGTGGCCAACCGCGAAGACTGCGACAGCTTCGGCATGGTCTTACAGGTGATGGCGACGCTGCTGGGCGAACCGTTGCCGCAGCGCAGCGCGGCGATCCCCGATGGCCTCTATGCCACCCTGGCCGAGCCGCACTGGCTGGAGGTCAAAGACGGCAATCTGGCCTATCTGGGCAGCGGAGAGCCGCTGTATCAGGGCGAGGATGGGTACGCGGTGTCGCTGTCCGCCCATATGCCGATCAAATTGAAATGGACCGGTGAAGCGATCGAGGGCGAAGTCGGGCATGTGGCGCGCCGTTTCCTGCCGGTGACGGCCAACGGCGACTGCCTGAAGCATGTGCAGGGGCTGTGGTATCACCCGCACTATCGCACCGCCTTTGAAATTCGCGGCAATCGGGTGCATATCGGCGTCGGCCCGGCGGCGCAGACCGGCACGCTCAGCCCGCTCGGCCAGGGCCGCATGCTGGTGGAGTGCCAGGACGGCCCGTGGTTAAAACGCTTTTGCCTCTATTTCCGCGGTTACAACGTGGATCTCATCGCCAACCGCAGCCGGATGCTGACCTTCCGCCGCAGCACCGTCGGCCGCGACTGACGCTCAGCGTGCGCTGCCGGTTTTGACCGCCAGCAGCGCATCCGCCAGCCGCCGTTTGTCGGCGTCGCTGAGATTCACCTGATCCACCGACGCCATAAACGCCGCCCGATCCGCCTCGCCGAGCGGGCCGGCACGCAGCCGCTCCGCCAACCGTTGCAATATCTGGCTGCTCAGTTGCGCGATCTGCGGGCGCACCTGCGCCAACGGGCGCGGCTCCCAGCCGGATCCCGGGTTCGCCAACCAGTCGGCGCGATAGCGGTACTGAATCGCCTTGGCGGCGTCCATCTGCGCGGTGATAAAAGGCCGTACCGACGCCGGCTCTAGCCCCAAACGCCCCGCCTCCGCCTGCGCGTTGGCCAACACCTTCGCCTCCTGCGCCAGATCTTCGATCGGTAAATGCTGCTGCGCCTTGTAACCGGCAACGTCTTTCATCAACGACAGCCGTTGGTTCACCAGCTCGCCGATGGCGGCGGCGCCGCCCGCCAACGCGGGAAAACTGGTCAAACAGCAGGCTATCAATAACGCCCTGAACATGGCGCCTCCCTTATGATGCAGTGAAAACGTAAGGCCCAAAGTTCACCACGTCCGCCCCGCGCTGGCAAATAAAAAGGCCCCGCCGCAGCGAGGCCCGATAACGCTCGACAAACGTTAGTCGAAAACGCCATTGATCACGGAGGCCACAATCGCGGTGCTGAGTGCGACCAGCACCAGATCGTCGCCGGCGATACGCCACTCATAACCCGGGTACTGCGGCAACTCACGCAGCATCGAGTAAGGCACCACTTTTTTGGCGATACCCGGCGGCAGCGGTTTACCGCGCGCCAGATTTTTGGCGATGCCCGGTGGCAGCGAGCTGTAGCCGGTCAGGCCATAGTTGTGCGCCAGCGAACGGGCGCGGTCGCGCGAGAGGCTGACGGATACCAGATTATCGTCGTTCCTATAGCCGCCTTTATCTTTATTGCCTTTGTTGCCGTGATTGCCGTTGTTACCGTTGTTGCCATGGTTACCGTTATTGCCGTGATTGCCGCTGTTGCCATGGCCGTTTCCGTTGCCGTTACCATTGCCGCCTTTGTCGGCTAAGGCCGGGGCGGATGACAACCCCAGCGATGCAATCAGCGCCAACACCGTGAGAGTCGTACGACGTTTGTTCATGTTGTGTATTCCTGCGTGGGTGACTCTGTTGACTATAGCTGGCCTTTTCCAGACAAAGTATAAGGAAAACTCCGAGATGACAGTGCGGTTTTACGGCATTCGCGCCACTCTCTTGTTTTAACGCAAAATGCCTCGAAAATGCCGATGCTTGTCTCAGATTTTTCTTGAAGAAAAATAAGCCTTACGCTAGCGTGGGAAGGTAACAAAAAAGAGTTAGCGTGCTCTTTTTCGTCGCACCTCAAATCTTATTCTTATCATCCATAATGATAATAGCGAACATTTCCCGCCTCTCCGTGCGGGATTCTTTTTCCCGCCGCTGTCGCCCCAATCTGGTGCTTTATGTTGAGATTTCGTTGCCGATAATTTACATTCGCTGTCTGAGAAACCTCAACCTCCCGCGGTGGCCAGGCTGGCAACGGGTGGGCGTTCAGGAGCAAAAGACGTGCAAATGACCCTCATGGAATACATCACTCGGCACTTTAACGGCGATCTTCATCAGTACGCGCAGTCGGAAGGCGTCAGCCGTGAACAAATCATTAGTTGGATAAATAATGAATGTCACGTGATCAAAGGCAGACTGTTTATGCCGGTGAAGCATCTCCCGGTTGAACAAGCCCAGTGATGACGAAAAAAAACCCCGCCAGGCGGGGTTTTCTGTTTCTGATAGCACGGAAAATCAGAAGTTATAGCCGACCACGAGGTAATAACCCCAACCGGTAGACTTGATCGGGCCCTGCGGGGTGCCGATATCCGCGCCATCCTGCCACTGACCGCCGTTATGGAAATAACGCGCCACGAAAGAATAGTGCCAGTGATCGTAGTTCAGCGCCAAAATATGGCTGGAGGCGATAGAGTTGCCGGTGCGCACCTGTTTGCCGTTGATCGCGTTACCACTGTCCTTGCCCAGATCGGAACCGAAGTCGAAGTTGGTGAAGCCGATGTAGCTCAGGTTGCCGCCCCACACCTGGGTCAGCGGTACGAAGTATTTCACCTTGAAGCGGTAACCGTCCCAGCTGTTCTCGTTGGCAGCCTGGTAGTTTTCCCACTGGTATTTGGCATAGATGTTCATCGACAGGCTCATCGGCAGGCCGGTGTCGATATCGGTGCCCAGACCCATGTACCAGGTGTTTTGACGGCCGTCGGCGTTGTGGCCCAGATCATAGATGTAGTTGTTGGCGAAGTACCACTCTTTGAACGGACCGAAGCTCAGATCGGTGCCGGTCAGTTTGTCGATGGAGAAACGTGGTTCAATCTCCATAAACAGTGGGGAGCCTTTGTCCCAGATACCGCGATCCGGGGTGTTGCCTACGCCGAAGAACTTCGGCACGTCAACGTAACCGTAGAAATCGAACCAGTCTTTCTTGGCGAAGGCTTCGTATTCGAGATACACATCGTTATTCAGCTGCGGCCCGAAACGGGTGTGGTAGCTGCCCACCACGTTAACGCTCTGGTGCCACCAGTCGGAGACATATTGACTGTCTTTGCTATCAGCCATTGATGATGCACTGTAAGACGCTGCGAGCAGTACACCTGCTGCGAGAGCTATTTTTTTCATTTTATTACCACATGCTTAAAGGGCCATTTCCTGCCCGTTTAGAAAAGATGACAATGAGTCTGCCGACACCTGGCGTTGTCTTCACACAGAAACTCGGATGACGCGCGCATTATAGAAACCACTGACTGTAAGAATCTGTGATCCAGTTACGCATTTCGCGAATAGGTAATCGATTGCGTTCACATTTGTCAAATTATGTTTCATGCAAATTCACATTCGCTGTGATTTTTGTCATGCACCGCGTTTTTTAGCGCAGTTTTTGAGCCAAATGACATCAGGGCGTCATCACGAGGTGGAAAAGAAAAAGCCGACGCGCCAGCGCCGGCCTTCATCAGCATCAGGAGAAAGTACGGAACGTGAAATCAGTTCACCGCCGGCACCGCTTTGGCGATGTTTTCCTGGCGGAACGCCACCTCTTCACCGTTTTTCACCTCCCAACTGGCGACCGGAATATCGGTCTTGGGCGCCGCCGCGACGACCGAGCCGTAAATCAGCTTGTCGTCGCGACGCAAAATATAAACGTCGAGCTGATATTCATGTCGCAAATTCGCCGTGGTCAGGCGAACGGTATCGCCGCGCTCATAGTGATGCACGTCGATTTCAGGCTGTTGAATAAATTGAATGTCGCTTCTCATCGTCGTCGTTCCTTCAGGCAACATGGCTAGTTAAATTCTAGTTCAACATTGCGACGACAGCGGATAATTTCCGTTAATTTCCGCGAGTTGCCCGCCAACAGATCAGCGAACCGAGAGTGACCATCGCCACGCCCTGCCAGAAATTGACGGTCAGCGAGGTGTGCAACACCAACGCGGCGAACACCGCCGACAGCACCGGGGTAAAATAGGATACGGTGGCCAGCAGCGTCATGTTACCGTGCAAGATGCCGACGTTCCAGGCGGCATACCCCGCCCCCATCGCCACCCCGGCGCACAGCAGCGTTACGGTCACGCCGAGGCTGAACTGCATGCCGCTTTCCGCGCTGAAGGCATACTTCAGCCACAGCGCCAGCGCGGTCAGCACGATGAACAGCACCACGCCGTTGCTGCCCTGGGCGATCTTCTTGGTCAGGTTGCAATACAGCGCCCAGATCACCGCACCGCTGAAGGCCAGCGCGTAGCTGAGCGGGTTGCTGCGCACGTTGGCCAGCATCTGCGCCGGCGACCAGCCGCCCTCGCCGCTCATGATCCAACCGATGCCGAACAGCGACAGCAGCAGCCCCGGCAGCAGCAACCATTTCGCTCTTTGGCCGTTAAGCACCAACGCCATCAGCACGGTGAAACAGGGCCACAGGTAGTTGATCATGCCCACTTCTATCGCCTGCAGGCGGGTGTTGGCGTAGCCGAGCGACAGCGACAGGCAGATTTCGTAACTGACGAACAGCAGGCTGCCGACGATGAGATAAGGCCGCGGAAAGCTGCGCCATTTCGGCACGCCGAGCGCCACCAGCAAAAACACCGCGCTGACGCTGTAGATCATCGCCGCGCCGCCGATCGGCCCCAGCCCTTCGCTGACGCTGCGGATCAGGCCGACGACGCTGCTCCATAGCACGATGGCCAACAAACCGAGCAACGTGGCGCGGGTACGCAAGGGCAAAGCGGGCATAAGGCAGGTCCAATAGGTTATTTTTTATCAGTTTTTTCACTCTACTGCCGCACGCGCCAAAAAGAAAGGCGGGAAACTCCCGCCTGTGAATTTATTGCTGCGGTTGCCGCTCCAGCTGCGGCGGCGGCTGGCGAAAACGCCGGGTCAGCCAGGCCAAGTAGCCGAAGCCCAGCGTCGCCCAGATAAGCCCCATGGTCAGCGAGCTCTTCTCCAGGTTCAGCCACAGCACCCCCACCGTCAACGCCCCCACCAGCGGCAGGAACAGGAAGTTGAAGCGATCCTTCCAGCTTTTGTTGCGCCCTTCGCGAATAAAGAAGTGGCTGATCACCGACAGGTTAACGAAGGTAAAGGCCACCAGCGCGCCAAAGTTGATCAGCGCCGTAGCGGTCACCAGATCGAACGACAGCGCCGACAACGCCACCAGCCCGACCATCAGTACGTTCAGCGCCGGCGTGCGCCATTTGGGGTGGATATAGCCGAAGAATTTCTCCGGGAACACGTTGTCACGCCCCATCACATACAGCAGGCGCGACACGCTGGCGTGCGACGCCAGGCCGGAGGCCAACGTGTTGATAAAGGTCACGCACAGGAAGATCGACTGGAACAGCTTGCCGCCGACGTACAGCGCGATCTCCGGCAGCGCGGCGTCGGGTTGGTGAAAGCGTTGAATGGTCGGGAAAAACAGCTGGATAAAGAACGAAACGCTAATAAAGATCACCCCGCCGTACAGCGCAGTCAGGAAGATGGCGCGCGGAATAACCTTGGCGGCGTCGGGCGTCTCCTCGCACAGCGTGGTGACCGCGTCAAAACCGAGGAACGAGAAGCACAGGATAGTCGCGCCGGTAATGATCGGCAGCAGGTGGGCATTCTCGCTGAGGAACGGCCGCAGGCTCCACACCGTGCCCATCCCCTCGCCGTTGTGCAGGCCGCGCACCACCAGGTAGATAAATACCAGAATGATCGCCACCTGCGCCAGCACGAACAGGGTATTGAAGTTGGCCACCAGATTGACACTTTTCAGGTTGATGGCGGTGATCAGGATAACGAAGCCCACCACCCACACCCAGGGCGGCACTTCCGGGAACAGCGCGGTCAGGTAAATCTTCGCCAGCAGCGTGTTGATCATCGGCAGGAACAGATAATCCAGCAGCGACGACCACCCCACCAGAAAACCGACGTGCGGGTTGATCGCCTTCTGCGCATAGGTGTAGGCAGAGCCGGCGGTAGGAAACTGGCGCACCAGTTTGCCGTAGCTGATGGCGGTGAACAACACGCCGGCCAGCGCCAGCAAATAGGAGGTCGGCACATGGCCGTCGGTGAGGCCGGAGACAATGCCGAAGGTGTCGAACACTGTCATCGGGGTCAGATAGGCCAGGCCCATCATCACCACCTGCCACAGTTTGAGGGATTTGCGCAGCTGCGGTTTGCCCGCCGGGCCGCTGTCGATGGCTTTAATCGTCATGGCAGTTCCCCTTTTGGTCCTCTGCTGTCAACCGTGCAACGTCATTCAGAGAGGCCGCGGGGAAACTGCTGTTCAGGCGGCGGGAAAAACGATTTGGGGTCACTGTCGGGCGGCCGGCGACCGGCCCGTAGGCACTGCGGCACAGGCAGACGCCTGCGCATGGGGATGACTGAGTCATGGTTATTTCCTCGTCGGCGTCCTGTACGCCGTGATAGAAGAAATTCTGTACCGCAGCGCGCAGCCTCACCGGCCACAGGAGAGCCGATGAAATGCGCCGGACGCGCGCGGTAGTCGTTAGGTGAGCGGGATCAGGCGTTTTTCAGCATCCACTCGATTTCGGTTTCGGTGATCAGACGCTCGAACTGCACCAGCTCGTCGGTTTTGCAGGCCAGGTAGACATGGCTGAAGCGTTCGCCCAGCAATGCATTGAGCACCGGCTGATGTTCAAACTCGTACAGCGCGTCGCTCTGGCGGATTGGGAACGGCAGCCCGTCCTGCTCCAGCCCGTTGCCGGTCACCGGCTCAGGCAGCGGCAATGCGGTTTCCAGGCCGTAGACGATGCCGGCCAGAATGGTCGCCATCACCAGATAAGGGTTGGCGTCGGCGCCCGCCACGCGATACTCCACGCGGTGGTTGTCGCGATCGCCGCAGGGAATGCGCAGCGCCACGGTGCGGTTGTTATGCCCCCAGGAAGCCTGGGTCGGCACATACATGCCGGGCTGGAAACGGCGATAGGCGTTGACGTTCGGCGCCAGCAGCGCCATCGAGGACGGCATCAGGGCGATCATGCCCGCCAGCGCCTGTTTCAGCAGCGCCGAATCTTCGCCGTCGTCATCGGCGAACACGTTGTCGCCTTGCGCATTCAGCATGCTGATGTGCACGTGCATGCCGCTGCCGGCGTGCTCCTCATACGGCTTGGCCATAAAGGTGGCCTGCATGTTGTGGTTCTCGGCTACCATGCGCACCAACCGTTTCAGCGCCAGCGCATGGTCGCAGGCCTGCAGCACATCATCGGTATGGTGCAGGTTGACTTCGAACTGCCCCGGCGACGCTTCCGCCACCGCGCCGTCCGCCGGAATGCCCTGCAAACGGGCCAGCTCGTCGATTTCGCTCAGCACATCGGCGAAATGGTTCAGGTTATCGACGGAGTACACCTGGCTTTGGGTGTTGCGCTCCTGGGTGCCCGGCGCGCACGGCGGCTGCAGATAGCCCTCCGCATCGCGTTGACGATCGATGAGATAGAACTCCAACTCTACCGCTACCACGGGGGAGAGCCCGCGCTGACGCAAACGCTGCCACACTCGGTTCAGCACATTGCGCGGTTCAACGTCAAAGGGAGTGCCATCTTCATCCAGCATGGTGAGCAGCACCTGCGCGATATATTGCGGATCCGCCGCCGACGGCGTCAGCGTGCCCGGTACCGGAACGCACACGTGATCCGGCTCGCCCAGCTCCTGCCCCAGCCCGGCTTCTTCCACCACGTTGCCGAGAATATCCATCGCAAATACCGACGCCGGGAAGTAACAGCCTTTTTCCAGCTTATTCAGACCGCCGACCGGGATGCGTTTACCGCGGAAGCTGCCGTTCAGATCGGTCAACAGGACGTCGACATGTTGGGTTAACGGATAACGTTCCAGGTACTTCTTCACTTCGCGCTGGAACGCGCTACTTCGTCTCTCTTCACTGTGCTGAACAAAGTTTTCCACTTCTACGATGTTGGTCTGCATGGTTCACCCGCCGTTTGTGTTTTGCTGTCGTCGATGTTTATTGACCGTCTTGTTCAATATAATGCCCATAAATGAAACGTAGATGAAACAAATTTGTTTTGCAAGTGTTACTTTTGGTTTGAATATTGCCCAATCGACTGCTAGATTTATAGAATATTGAACGAAATCGGCGGTGGAGAAGCTTATCGTTCATAATTTCGAACGTACCAAGGGGATAGTATGGACAATATATTTAACAGACCAGTCATCGGCGTCGTCATGTGCAGGTATAGGTTAAACGGGCACCTCACACAGACCTTGCAAGAAAAGTACCTGAATGCCGTTATCACCGCCGGCGGCTTGCCGATCGCCCTGCCGCACGCGCTGGCGGAGCCGGAAATGCTGGCGGAACTGTTGCCACGCCTCGACGGCATTTTGCTGCCGGGCAGCCCCAGTAATGTGCAGCCGCACCTTTATGGTGAAAACGGCGATGAGCCTGACGCCGATCCTGGCCGAGACGCGTTGAGCCTGGCGCTGCTCCGCCAGGCGTTCGACAGGCGCATTCCCCTTTTCGCCATTTGCCGCGGCATGCAGGAGATGGTGGTCGCCACCCAAGGCACCCTGCATCGCCGCCTGTACGAACTGCCAGAGCTGCTGGAGCATCGTGAAGATCACGACCTGCCGCTGGAACAGCAATACGCCCCCGCCCATGAAGTCATCGTTCAGGAAGGGGGGCTACTTTCGCAACTGATACCGGATTGCAACAGATTCTGGGTGAACTCGCTGCACGGCCAGGGCGCCAAAACCCTGAGCGCGAGCGTTCGCATCGAGGCGCACGCCGCCGACGGACTGGTGGAGGCGATCAGCGTGCGCGATCAGCCCTTCGCGCTCGGCGTGCAGTGGCACCCGGAGTGGAACAGTGACGAGTACGCCCTGTCGCGCCTGTTGTTTGATGGTTTCATCACCGCCTGTCGGAACTATCAAAAGGAAAAACGCCCATGAGCGACGTCAGCTTGGCACCGGGAAAACGTCTGTCGCAGATCCGTCAACAATTGGGGTTGTCGCAGCGCCGGGTCGCCGAACTGTCTGGGTTAACCCACAGCGCCATCAGTACTATCGAGCAAGATAAGGTCAGCCCGGCCATCAGCACGCTGCAAAAGCTGCTGACGGTATACGGTCTGTCGCTGTCGGCGTTTTTCGCCGAGCCGGAAAAACCGGCGCAGCCGCAGATCGTGATAGGCAGTGACGATCTGATCGAAATCGGCAGCCAGGGCGTTTCGATGAAGCTGATCCACAACGGCGATCCGAACCGCACGCTGGCAATGATGATCGAGACCTACGAACCGGGCACCACCACCGGCGAGCGCATCAAACACCAAGGGGAAGAGATCGGCACGCTGCTGGAGGGCGAAGTGGTGCTGCAGGTCAACGGCCAGAGCTATCACCTGCTGGCCGGGCAGAGCTACGCCATCAATACCGGCATTCCCCACAGCTTCAGCAACACGTCGGCGCGCATTTGCCGGATTATCAGCGCCCATACGCCGACGACATTCTGATCAACGGAGCCAGGCATGAACTTTCACCATTTGCAGTATTGGCAACAACGGGCGCAGGCCCTGAAGATTGAGCACCAGCTGTTTATCGACGGCCGCTACCAGCCGGCCGCCGCGGGGAAGCGTTTCGCCGTGGAAGATCCCGCCGGCCGCCGTGAGCTGGCGCAGGTCGCGCGCGGTGAAGCCGCCGACATCGATCGGGCGGTCAGCGCGGCGCGCGCCGCCTTTGAACGCGGCGACTGGGCGCAGGCCGCGCCGGCGCAACGCAAAGCCACGCTGCTGCGCTTCGCCGATCTGATGGAGCAGCATCACGAAGAGCTGGCGCTGCTGGAAACGCTGGACACCGGCAAACCGATTCGCCACAGCCTGCGCGACGACGTGCCGGGCGCTATCCGCTGCATCCGCTGGTACGCCGAAGCGATCGATAAGGTGTACGGCGAAATCGCCCCCACCGGCCGCGATGCGCTGGCGCTGATCGAACGCGAGCCGATCGGCGTGGTCGGCGCCATCGTGCCCTGGAACTTCCCGCTGCTGCTGGCCTGCTGGAAACTCGGCCCGGCGCTGGCCGCCGGCAACAGCGTGGTGCTCAAACCCTCCGAAAAATCGCCGCTGAGCGCCATCCTGCTCGGCAAACTGGCGCAACAGGCCGGGCTGCCGGACGGCGTGCTGAACGTGGTGCCCGGCTACGGCCACGACGCCGGCAAGGCGCTGGCGCTGCACCGCGACGTCGACGCCCTCACCTTTACCGGCTCTACGCTGGTGGCGAAACAGCTGATGATTTACGCCGGCGAATCGAACATGAAGCGCGTCTGGCTGGAGGCCGGCGGCAAGAGCGCCAACATCGTCTTCGCCGACTGCCCGGATCTGGATCAGGCCGCCCGCAGCGCCGCCGCCGGCATCTTCTATAATCAGGGGCAGGTGTGCATCGCCGGCACTCGCCTGCTGGTCGAAGCGAGCATTGAGCAAGCGTTCCTGCAGGCGCTGCGCAAACATGCGGCGGCCTTCATCCCCGGCGACCCGCTCGATCCCGCCACGGTGATGGGCACGCTGATCGACAGCGGCCACTGCGAGAAAGTGGCCGGCTATATCGAGCGGGGGCTGAGCCAAGGCGCCGCACTGTTCCTCGACGGGCGCGACCATCCACAGGGCGACCACGCCGGCTATCTGGGGCCGACCATCCTCACCCAGGTGGACAATGTCATGAGCGTGGCGCGCGATGAAATCTTCGGCCCGGTGTTGGCGGTGACCGCCTTCGACGACGAGCAACAGGCGCTGCAGCTGGCCAACGACAGCGACTACGGCCTCGGCGCCGCGGTCTGGACCCGCGATCTGGCGCGCGCGCACCGCATGGCGCGCCAGCTGAAAGCCGGCACGGTGTTCGTCAACAACTACAACGACGGTGACATGACCGTGCCGTTCGGCGGCTATAAGCAGAGCGGCAACGGCCGCGACAAATCGCTGCACGCGCTGGACAAATTCACCGAATTGAAAACCACCTGGATCTCGCTGGAATAAGGGCTTCTCTCATGACTGAACACGTAAAAAGCTACTATGCGGCCACGGCCAACGCTCATCAGCCCTATCCGCAATTGAATGAATCTCTCGAGTGCGACGTCTGCGTGATCGGCGGCGGCTATACCGGCCTCTCCTCCGCGCTGTTCCTGGTGGAAGCCGGTTACGACGTGGTGGTGCTGGAAGCGGCGCGCATCGGTTTCGGCGCCAGCGGCCGCAACGGCGGCCAGTTGGTCAACTCTTACAGCCGCGACATCGATGTGATCGAGGAGCGCTACGGCGCGGAAAGCGCCCGCCTGCTCGGCAGCATGATGTTTGAAGGCGCGGAGATCATTCGCAGCCGCATCAGCCGCTACGCCATCGACTGCGACTACCGCCCCGGCGGCATCTTCGCCGCCCTGAACAACAAGCAGTTCCATGCGCTGATCGAGCAAAAGCGCAACTGGGAGCGCTACGGCAATACCCAGCTCGAGCTGCTCGATGCGGACCGGGTGCGCCAGGAGGTCGCCAGCGATCGCTATGTCGGCGCGCTGCTCGATCACAGCGGCGGCCACATCCATCCGCTCAATCTGGCGCTGGGCGAGGCCGAGGCGATTCGCCTGCAGGGCGGGCGCATCTTCGAGCAATCGGCGGTGACGAACATCCGCCACGGCGAACCGGCGCTCATCAGCACCGCCAACGGCCAGGTGAAGGCGCGCTTCGTCATCGTCGCCGGCAACGCCTACCTGGGCGACAAGCTGGAGCCGCGGCTGGCCAAACGCAGCATGCCGTGCGGCACTCAGGTGGTGACCACCGAACCGTTGGCGCCGGAGATCGCGCAGGCGCTGATCCCGCAGAATTACTGCGTGGAAGACTGTAACTACCTGCTGGATTACTACCGCATCACCGCCGATCATCGCCTGCTGTACGGCGGCGGCGTGGTGTACGGCGCGCGCGATCCGGACGACATCGACAACCTGATCCGGCCAAAGCTGCTGAAGACCTTCCCGCAGCTGAAAGGGGTGCGTATCGACTATCGTTGGACCGGCAACTTCCTGCTGACGCTGTCGCGCATGCCGCAGTTCGGCCGGCTGGAGAATAACGTGTACTACATGCAGGGCTACAGCGGCCACGGCGTGACCTGCACCCATCTGGCGGGCAAGCTGATCGCCGAGCTGATGCGCGGCGACGCCGAACGCTTCGACGCCTTCGCCAAGCTGCCGCACCTGCCGTTCTTCGGCGGACGCAACCTGCAGATCCCGTTCACCGCCATCGGCGCGGCCTACTACACGCTGCGCGACCGCATCGGCGTCTAAAACAGCAGGCCCGGTCATCATGGCCGGGCCTGTGCGTTAACGCTTAGACGATCTTCGGTTGGCCGTCCGAGGCGGTCGCCCCGCCATCGACCGGAATGTTGGCGCCATTGATAAAGCTGGCGTCGTCGCTGGCCAGGAACGCCATCACCGCCGCCACTTCTTCCGGCTCCGCCGCACGCCCCAGCGCGATGCGCTCATTGAACTTGTCGCGGATCTCCTGCGGCCAGCCGTTGGTCATGTTGGTTTTGACCAGGCTCGGGCAGACCGAGTTGATGCGCACGCCGTCACCGCCGTGATCGAGCGCCATGGCGCGCGTCAGATTGACCACCGCGCCTTTCGCCGCGCAGTAATAGGCCGCGCCCCAGTCACCGCCCAGGCCGGACACCGACGCGGTATTGACGATGCAGCCCTTGGTCTTCAGCAGGTGCGGCAAGGCGAATTTGGAGCAGAACACCACGCCGTCGATATCGACCCCGGCGATGCGACGCCAGTCGTCGATGCTGGTTTCCAGCACGCTGCCCGCCACGTGTACGCCGGCGTTGTTCAGCAGGACGTCGATGCGGCCCAGTTTTTCCGCCACCTCGTTCATCATTTTTTCAACCGCGACGTGATCGGACACATCGATATGCACCGCCATCGCCCGGCCCTGCGGCAGCGAAGCGGCGACCTTGTCCACCGCTTCCTTGGCCCAGTCGGCCAGCACCACGATCGCGCCCTCGGCGGAGAAACGCCGCGCCGCCGCTTCCCCCATGCCATTGCCCGCACCGGTGATAACCACGACTTTATTGTCAAAACGCATGAGACCTCCTCCATGTAAACGCATTTATATAAGTCATACAAATCTCATTGCTCCGAGGATAAGACTCAGGCTCCCTGAGAGCCAGTCAAAACGTGCGGTTTATTAACCAAAAGGAGGTATACGAGTCATTTCAATGCGCTGAGTTAATCTTTATCGGATTTTGGCCAACATATTGATGGAGATAATAAAATTGCGGCCAGTCACTATTTTCCTGGCAGATTATCAGCAAGCGGGATTATTGCGGATAGACGGTTATGGCCGCTCAGAGATAAGCGATGCGAATGGAAAACGGCAGCCGCCCGCAGGCGGCCGCGACTATTTTTTCTCGATGGGAACAACCAGTAGATCAACGTTCAGCTCGTTGATCGCCTGACGCGCCGAAGAGACCAGTCGGCTCCAGACATCATGATGATGGCCGAAGATCACCAGATCGAACCCTTTTTCCTTCGTCACCCGGTTCAGCTCTTCTGTCAACGCGCCGCGGCTGACGATCACCTCTTCCACCGGATACGACGACTGCCCTTTGATCGCATTGAGCATATTCTTCACCCGCTCCGAAAAGGTGCGATCGGTGTAGTTGTAATCGCCCACGCCCAGATCGACGTAATAGCCGGCGCGGTGGATGTCGATATAGATCAGGGAAAGTTTGGCATTGAGCGCGGCGGCCAGTCTGGCGCCCTTGCCCAGCAGGAACTCGGCGTCTTCGCTGAGATCCGTGGCGACAACGATATGCCGGTAAGCCATGATGGCGGCCCTCCTCGTCAGATCCGTAAACAGGATGGCGCTCCTTGCCGCATGTTTCTTATGCATCTTAAGTTTAGTCCAGCGCCGGTTCCCTCGCCTGCCCCCTCGGCAAACGGTCGACGAGCGCCATCGCCTCGGTGCCCCAAGCATTCACCGGAATGTGCCGCATGCGTAACTCTTCCCGGCCGTCATCGGAGCGGCGGCGCGATCGGTCGGGTGGATTCTGTGCGGGATTCGTTATAAAACTAACGGTACTCTTGTTGTAACAGGCAATCTTCCATGATCGATATGTCCGCCGTACTCGCCGTTTTCACCGTGTATATTGTCGGCGTGGTGATCCCCGGCCCCAATTTCGTCGCTGTCGCTCACAAAGCCGTTTCAGCACGCCGGACAGAGGCGTTTGCCTTGGTGGCCGGCATCGTGCTGGTCAATCTGTTCTGGGCGAGCAGCGCCCTTCTTGGCATCGGCGTGGTTTTCGCCCTGTTCCCCTGGTTGGCTATGGCGATTAAAGTCGCCGGCGCTGGCTATTTAATGTGGTTCGGCTATCGGCTTATCGCCCAGGCGGCGCCCTCTTCCGGCACCCCAGCGGCCACCGGAAAAAGCGGTTTTCGCGCCGCCTTTCTACAGGGTATCGCCACCAACATCGCCAACCCCAAATCCATTGCGTTTTACGCCGCCGTCTTCTCATCAGCGGCGCCCGCCCATGTTTCTACACCGACTTTTCTCGCCATGCTGCTGGAAGTCGCGGTGATAGCCAGCTTGTGGTACGGGCTGGTGGCGCTGGTATTGTCGCACGCGCCTGTCGCCGGCGCCTACCGCCGCAGCAAGGCTTGGATCGATCGCGCCTGCGGCACCTTGATCATCGCACTGGGACTGCGGCAGTTACTCAGCCGATGATCGCGATCCCCAGCCGCTCCAGCAGTTGAGCGGCCTGGTGACTGTCCATTTTAACGCCCTGCAGATCGGTGGTGCGTAAATCCAACTCACCCAGTTCCGCGTTGCTCAGATCGCACTGGGTGACATCGGCGGCGCGCCAGTCAAAACCGGAGAATTCGCCGCCGGACAGATCGGAGCCGCTGAAGCTGGCGCCGAGCACCTGCGCCCCGTGCCAGCGGTTTTCCCACAGCTCGCATTTCTCCAGCACCACCTTGGCGAAGTTGGCATAGCTCAGGTTGCTTTTGGTGATATAGGCGCTGCAAAACCAGGTGCGGCTGGTGATCATGTTCATAAAGCTGGCGCCGCGAAAATCGGCGCCTTGCGCGCGGCATTCGCGGATCTCCACTCCCAGCGCGCTGGCATGGCGGAAGTCGGCCATCGACAAATCGCAGCTTCTGAAGCTGGCGTCTTTCAGTATCGCGCGGCTGAAATTGCCGCCCTGTCGGCTGTCGCGATCGTAAAACTGGCAGCCGATAAACTCGGTACCGGTCAGATCGGCGCCCGAAAAATCGCACAGCATAAAACTGCCGTTTTCAATTTTTTCGCCGGTAAAGCGGTTACGGTCAATCTTTTCACCCTTCAACATCAGACTCATCGCAGCGCACCTGTTTATTTATACAGTCAGTGCGCATTTAATCCTATTCCGGCCGGGTTGGCAACCGTCGCCGCTCGGCGGCCATCCGCTGCGACCGGTTCGAACGCTACCTTGACGATACTGAAAGTCTTGGTACTTTCCGCCTGAGCGACGTCGGCAAACAGCCGGGGGTAACGGGAGTTGACGACCCACACCTCGCCATCGCGCAGCGCGGCGCCGGTCGGCCCATCCAATCCCGGCGGCGCGGCGACCGCAGCGATACGCGCACTGGCCCAGCCGTCGGTCGAGGAGAGCAGCGTCACGTCACCGGACATGCTCCCCTTTTCACCCGGAAAAGACTGTACGATCACCAATTCATGGGCGTTTTTGAGCCGCAGCCCGTCCGGCCCTTTCAGCCGCTGCGGCAGCCTGATTTCACTTACCGCAGGCGTGGTATCCAGCGTCACCTTCCACAGCAGCCCGCGGGTGTAGTCCGCCGCAATCAGGAAGCCGTCCGGGTGATACACGACGCCATTGAGATAGGGCCGCGTGCCCTGCGCAGCGGCGGGTGCGTCGGCCGGCATCAAGCGCGCTGAGCGCACCAAAATCGACACCTGGCGCGTTGCCCGATCAATCTTGTAAATCTGCGGCTGGAAGCTGTCGGTGACGTATATATTGCCCTGTGCGTCGAGCGTCAGATCGTTGGCCAGCGTCGGCCCATGGCTTAGCGATGAAAGGTCGTACGTCTGCTGCAGCACGCCGGTATCGAGATTGAACTCCAGCACCTGCGCCACGCGATTGCGCGTGCCGGCGGCAGAGTTGCGGGACACGCCCACGTCTTCGTTGCACACCAGCACCCGGTTGCGCTCGGCGTCCACCAGCATGCCGGAGGTGGTGATAAGCCCCGTGCCGGTGGAAAACCGCCGATAGCGGCCATCCGGGTAGACCAGGCCAAGCTGCCCGCCGCGCAGGGAGGAGATAAGGAACGCACCGGCGCGTGCATTCCAGGCAATGCCCTCAGGGTAGGCGCCGGCGGGGTCCGGTGAAAACTCGATGCGTTGCGTGGCCTGCGCCTGCATAACGCCGCAGAGCAACAGCGCAGCGCCGGCCAACTGGGTGACGCATCGGCGGCACGGCAATAAGAAAGAAAAGAAGCTGAAGCGGAACATGAGCATGACCCTGATGAGGACTCGGATCGCTAGAGTAGGATCGCGCCGCTCGTGGCACCAGCCGGGAAAAAGGCAATGCGCCACTAAAAAAATCGCAGTAATCGGCGCAAAAAAAAACCGCCCGATACGGGCGGTTGACGTGACGGCGAACCGTTACTTCAGGGCTTCCTGAATGGCGTCGGCCATCGGACCGATGTGCTTCTCCGCCGCCTTCAGCTGGAAGTCCACGCCGTTGCCATCGTTGGTATCCGACAGCGTGGCCTTGATCAGTTCCAGCGCCGCCTGCACCGCCACCAGCCGTTTGTGCTGTTCGTCCGTGACCGGTTCGGCGCCCATATTGGCCGGATAGTAATGTTCTAACATCGCGATCTCCTTTTGATGACGTTAACCTCTAACCTACCAGAAAACCGTGCATTTACTAAGGAAACCAGACCGGGTGCGGCCGAGTGACGATAAATTGCACTATACTGGGCAAACACCCTCCCCTGTTACAGGATCATCGCCATGTCATTCCAGGGAAGCTGCCACTGCGGCGCCGTCACCTTCTCCGTAGACGCCGAACTGCCGACCGAAGCCCTCAGCTGCAACTGCTCGATCTGCCGCCGCAAAGGCCTGCTGCTGTCTTTCTTTCCCATCAGCGCGTTCACGCTCAGCAGCGGCCAAGACCGGCTCAGCACCTACACCTTCAATCAGCACAAGATCCGCCATCAGTTCTGCCGAGTCTGCGGCGCCCAGCCCTTTGCCTACGGCACCGCGCCGGACGGCGCCGCGATGTGCGCCGTCAATCTGCGCTGCGTGCCTGACGTCGCGCTCGATGCGTTACAGATCCACAGCTACGACGGGGCCAGCGTCTGAGCGAATCGCGCGCTCAGTCGAAGGCGACCCAGCCGGCGTCGGTTTCGGCGGATTGCACGCAGCGCGCCACCCACTTCACGCCCAGCGCGCCGGCCTGCACGTCCGGGTACCAGAAGTCGGCCAGGAAGGCCGCGTCGCGCCGATCGGTGGCGTCCATCGCCAGCGCGAAGCGGCGGTAGAGATTCGACCAGGCTTCAAACAGCCCCTCCGCATGGCCGCCGCCGATGCGATCGTCCGCCAGCGCCGACGCGGCGAGATACGGCATACCGCGCTCCAGGATCCGCACCGGCTCGCCCTGCACTTCGAAGCGCAGCTGATTGGGTTGTTCATCCCACCACTCCAGGCTGGCCTTTTCACCGACAATGCGCACCTTTTGGCCGTGCATCGAACCGCAGTTGACCGCCGAAGCCCACACGGAGCCGATGGCGCCGTTGTGATACTCCATCAGCACATAGGCGTTGTCCTCCAACGGCGCGCGCGACGGCACAAAGCTTTGTCGGCTGCAGATCAGCCGCCGGATCTTCAGCTGCGGCGCCATGGTTTCCGCCAGGAACAGCGTGTGGGTCGCCAGATCGCCCAGCACATAGCTGGGGCCGACAAAGCGCGGATCGACCCGCCAGCGAGTGCTGGGATTATCCTGCTCCACCGCCGCGGCGTGAAAGCCGTGGGCGAACTGCATATTCACCAGCCGAATTTCCCCCAGCCGGCCATCGGCAATCATCTGCCGCGCCTGCAAAATCATCTGGTGCCCGGCATAGCCGTAGGTCACGCCGATGACTTTGCGCTGCCGCTCGCACAGCGCCGCCAGCGCCTGCGCCTCTTCGACGCTGAAACACAGCGGCTTCTCGCACACCACGTGCAATCCCGCCTCCAGCGCCGCCCGGCAAATGGCGTAATGGGTGTTGTTCGGCGTGGCGATCGAGACCGCTTCGATGCCGTCCGCCCGCGCGGCTTCGGCGCGGAACATCTCAGCATAATCCGCATAACAGCGCTCCGCCGCCACGCCCAGACTCCGGCCAAAATCACGCCCGCGTTCGGCGTCAATGTCGAACGCGCCGGCCAACAGAGTAAACGCGCCGTCGCGCAAGGCCGCCGAACGGTGGATGTAACCAATCTGGCTGGTGCCGCCGCCGCCGACCATGCCCCAGCGCAACGATCTCGCCAAAGGTTTGCTGCCGTTGATCATCGTGTTTCTCCTGGTTAAAAGCCGAGGCCGCGCAAGTAGCGCAAGCTGGCGGTGACGTCCTGCAGGCTGCCCTGCACATTGCGCGGATCGCGCTCCTGCTCGATAGTGATCCAGCCCCGGTATCCGCGCTCGGCCAACAGCGCACGCAGCTGCGGATAATCGATCGCCCCGCTGCCCAACGGGCACATGACGCCCTCGGCGCAGGCGGTGAAGAAATCGACGCCGCGCGCCAGCACCTCGCGGAACACCTGCGGATCGACGTCTTTGAAGTGCAGATAATCGAGGCGATCAAAGTGCTTGCTCAGCCAGGCAGCCGGGTCCAGCCCGGCGTAATACAGATGGCCGGTATCCAGGCACAATCCGGCGGTGTGATGCGGAATGTCCGCCGCCAACCGGTCGATTTCGTCGGCGAACTCGATACAGCCGCCGGCGTGCGGATGCACCACCGGCCGCACGCCGTATTCCCGCCAGGCCAGTTCGCTGATGCGCGTAATGTGCCCGATCATCCTCTGCCACTCCGCCTGCGACAAACGCGGTGCTAAATCTGAACGCCCGGCGAATCTGGCGCGTTGCGGATTGCCGAAATCGATAATTACCAGGAACGGCGGCGCGGCGCGATCGCCCTCGCTCGGCTCCGCCCTGGGCGCCCGCGAGAGGTTGCGGCAAATCCGATGCGTCAGATCCAGCAGGCGCTCAATGTTCGCCTCGCTGACCAGATCGTCAAAAATCGTGCCGGCCACCAGCGACAGACGATGCTGCTCCAGCGCGGCGCACAGCGCCTCGCTCTGCGTCGGCAGATAGCCCCACGGCCCCAGCTCGATGCTGCGGTAGCCGGCCGCCGACGCTTCTTGCAGAACCGTGGCGTAGGGCGGCAAATGGGGGTTGTTCGGATCATCTACGCCCCAACTGCAGGGCGCATTGGCGATAGGCAAAGTCATGGCGACGGCTCCTTTTTTGCAGGGAATGCCGGCAGTATCAAACAAAAATTCCAAAACCATCAATAATGAAAATTTTATTTTTTGATAGAGATCGCGCTATTTTTGATAAAATATTTGATGGTTTTTAATCAAATATAGACGGCGCCTGGTTGCGCGCTGCTCTCGGCAACCACCACTCATCGGCCGTCAGAGGTTTTCTTTGGTGATCACATCGAAGCGATTAATGATGTGCCGTAATCCCGGTTGTTCATCGGCGGCGAGCAACGTCTCGACGATCGTGGCGGCCAATTCGGGAATGCGGTGGCACAGCAGCAGATCCACCGTGCCGTCGAGCAGCGCCATTTCACCGCCCTGCACCGGGCCGTGGCACACCAGCGTGATGTCGCGCTGCCGGCCGCTCTCTCGCAACGCCTGAATAATGCCCTCCACACCGCCGCTCGGCGCGTAAAGCGCCGCCAGCTCCGGGTGGCTCGCCAGCAGTTCACGCGTGACCCGGCGCGCCGTTTCCGCGTCCTCATGGCTGCGCACCGGCTCCAGCACGCGCTGACCGCTCATCTGCTCACGCAGATAGGAGCGGAAACCGATCTCGCAGGCCTCCTGACACGTAAAACGGTTGTCGCCGATGATCACGCCGACGTCGCCCTGCCGCCGGCACAGACGATCCACCGCCCAGCCGGCGGTGCGGCCCGCTTTTTGATTATCCAGACCGATGTAGCCGGCGCGGCTGGGCACCGATAAATCCGACAGCAGCGCGAAAACGTTGATGCCCGCCTGGGCGGCTTCTTCTACGGCATAGTGGATCAGGGGGTGATCCAGCGCCAGCACGCCGATCGCTTCCACCTGGCGGCTCAATTGGCTAATGGCGGCGGCGGTGTCGCCGATGGCATTGAGAGAGTGAAAGATAAACTGCGGCGGCTGACCCGGCTCATGATACGGCGCCGCTTGCGCCATCAGCTCATCGGCCAGTTGCGCATAGAAAGAGTGTTCGCGCCGCAGCAGGATGAACCCCATTCTCAGGCGGCGTTCCGGCCTGCCCAGCACCGCCGACAGGCAGTGGGACTTCTCCAACGCGAACCCCAACTTTTTCGCCGCCTCAATCACCCGGCGCTGGGTGACGGGCCGCACCGACGCGCGTTGGTTGATCACCCGATCGACGGTGGCGATGCCGACCCGCGCCTCTCTGGCGATGGCCGCCATGGTGGTTTTCTTGCCGCTCATGTTCATCTCCATCAACGATTTGATGGGAAAATATCATAGCCGTTGCCGCCCCTGATGTGATGCCGTTCGCGATTAACGGTAGACGGAGAACTTCTTGGTGAGCGGCTTAAGCTGCTCGGTGTCACCGTAGAGCGCCACCGCCACGAAATCCAGCTGCTCGTAAGGGGTATTGGCGGTGTCGGCGATCTGCTGCTCGGCGGAGTGCGACAGCATGGTGGTGGTGAAGAAGTTGGACAGCACGCCCTCCTCCTTGCATTTGAGGATCAGGTTGCTGAGCTGGCTGCTGTTTTTAG
This sequence comes from Serratia sp. PGPR-27, assembly GCF_022678525.1. Lineage (NCBI taxonomy): Bacteria > Pseudomonadati > Pseudomonadota > Gammaproteobacteria > Enterobacterales > Yersiniaceae > Serratia > Serratia sp. PGPR-27. The sequence goes on from NZ_JALBYS010000020.1 coordinate 62,905, forward strand.
CCTGCAGGATCACGATCGGGTAGTGGCTCATATTGGCACTGACGCCGTCGAGGCTGCTCGGATAGTGGTGAAACTCGCGCTGCTCGATCAGATCGGTGATGCCCGCCGTCAGATGGCAGGAGGCGTTAAACAGCGTGGCCGGTTCGTGATTGCGGTTGAGGATGATATAAAACTTTTTCTCGTTGTCGCTGTACATACTCTTCTCCTTGAATAGACAGCCAGTTTTACCCAACCGGCGCACGGTTTCAAGGCGCGATAAGGGGCCGCGTCCGGCCCCGTGATAGCACTGCCGGCTCAGACCGCGCCTTCGCCAGGCCCCAGCGGCTGGGCCACCTGATGCAGCACGGTGATGTTCTGCAAAATAGTGCCGCCGTCGATAGGCTTCATCTGGCCGTCGCGATCTTTATAGTGCGTCGGTTTGGCCCCGTGGAAGAACAGCCCGGCGTTGACCTGCACCCCCAGATAACCGGCGCTGGCCGGCAGGCGCTGCACGTCGGTCCAGGGGTGGGAAACCGGCACATACTGGAAGCCTGCGCTGGTCTTGGCATACAGCGGGCGCAGCAGCGTGACAAAGGCCATCATCGGCGACAGCGCCTCTGTAAAGATCTGCACCGGCCGATCGACCGTCATCAAGAAACCCTGCGGCTGTTCCTCTACCGTGTCGAGGCTCAGGCTGCTGCTGATATCATCGCCCCGGCCGCCATAGCTCCATTCAATGGCCGGCGCCCGACTCTCGTTCATCATCTCTGACATACACTGCTCCTTATAAAGTGAATTCAACACGCCTGCTGCGTGCCGGAACAGTAAACCGCTGAACGGGCACCCGCGTCCACGCCGGGCGGCACGCTGGCGCACCAAACAACGAGGCGCGCAAAATAAAGCTCGAAATGAATAATTTCCCCACGTGACAGCGCAGCATTTGAACGACTTCTGCCGTAGCGCAGAGGCATAGTGAGGGCGTTACCGCCACTGGAGAGTGTTATGACCGCGATTAAACCGGACGCCATCGACCGCATTTCCCCCGCCGCCACGCCCTGGCTGGCCGTCATCAACGTGCTGTTCGCCGGCATCGCCGCGGCGCTGCACGTGGGCAAGGCCACCATCGCGCTGCCGGCGCTGCAGGCCGAGTTCGGCCGCTCGCTGGAGGCGCTCAGTTGGGTCATTTCGGCCTTTCCCTTCGTCGGAGTGTTCGGCGGCATCGCCGCCGGGCTGCTGGTGCGCCGCTGGGGCGACCGGCGCCTGCTGGCGCTCGGGCTGCTGATCATCAGCGCCGCCAGCTTCGCCGGCGCCACGCTGCACAACTTCAGCGGGCTGATCGTCAGCCGCTTTGTCGAAGGCCTCGGCTTCGTGATCGTGGTGGTTGCCTCGCCGGCGGTGCTGAACCGCATCGTCGCCCCGGCGCAGCGCAACCTGGTGTTCGGCATCTGGAGCACCTTCATGCCGGCGGGCATCGCCATTTCACTGTTTTTCGGCCCGCATCTGGCCGACTGGCAGCAGAGCTGGCAGGCCGGTGCGGCGTTGACGCTGCTGGCCGCCCTGCTGCTGCCGCTGACCACGTCCCGCCGCGCCGCCAAGGCGCACGCTCCGCCGTTGCCGCTGCGACAAGCGCTGGGCGCGATGCTGCGGGCGCGTCAGCCGCTGTTGCTGGCGCTGATGTTCACCACATACAACCTGCAGTTTTTCTCGGTGATGACCTTTCTGCCGATCTTTCTGATGCAGCGCATCGGTCTGTCACTGGCGGACGCCGGCGGCATCAGCGCGGCGGCGGTGGCGGCCAACATCGTCGGCAACCTCGCCGCCGGCGTGCTGCTGTCGCGCGGGCTACCCGCCAGAACGCTGCTCGCCGCCACCAGCCTGTTGATCGGGGTCTTCGGCGTCGGCATTTTCCTGCCGATGACGCCCAACGGCCTGCTGATCCCGCTGTGTTTCCTGTTCTGCGCCATCGCCGGCATACTGCCCGCCACCATTTTGGCCGCCACGCCGGCGGCGACGCCGGAACCGACGCTGCTGCCGCTGAGCCTCGGGCTGGTGATGCAGGGAAACTACCTCGGCCAGGTGATCGGCCCGGTCGCGCTGAGCGCCATCGTGGCCGCAGCCGGCTGGGCTGCCCCGGCGTGGCTGGTGCTGGCGGCGGCGGCGTCTGGAGCGGTATTGGCGCTGGCGGCTACGCTTGCGTCAGGAAATCGATGAATTTCCGCACCTTCAGCGGGACAAAGCGCGCATAGGGGTAAAGCAGGATGAAGGGACGCGAGGCGCCGGCGTAATCTTTCAATACCTCGACCAGCGCCCCGCTGCTCAACTCTTGTTCGACGGTAAAGCGATACACCTGCATCAGTCCGGCGCCGCTTTTCACCAGCGTCAGCGTGGCGAGGTAATCTTCCTGGCAAAGCCAGCGCCCGGCAGTATCCACTTTGCTGTTTTCGCCCTGAACCTTAAACGTCCAGGCGGTTTTTCTGCCGGTGCTGGGCAACGCATACTGAATGCAATCGTGCCGGGCCAGATCCGCCGGCGTGAGCGGCGCAGGGTGGCGTTGCAAATAGCCCGGCGTCGCCACCACGATCAGTTCAGCCTCCTCCAGACGCCGCGCCGCCAGGCCGGAGTCGTTCAGCTCGCTGCCGCGAATGGCGACGTCGAATTTATCTTCGGAGAAATCGATATTCTGATTGCTGACGTGCAGATTCAGCTTGAGATCGGGATAGCGTTGCGCAAACTCGGGCAAACGCGGCAACAGCCTAAAATGCGCGTACAGCGTCGGCGCGCTGATGCTGAGCGTGCCCACCGGTTTGTCCCGTTCGCCGGAAATGCTCGCCTCGGCCTCCATCAGCTGGCTCAGCGCCCGGCGACATTCCAGGTAATAACGCTGGCCGGCATCCGTGACGCGCATCTGGCGTGTGGTGCGGATAAACAGCTTCGCCTGCAATCGCGTCTCCAGACGCGCGACCGAGCGGCTGACCGCCGCAGGGGTTATCCCGGCGGCATTGGCCGCTGCGGTGAAGCTGCCGGTTTCTACCGTCAGGCAAAACAGCTCGATGCTGCCCACCTGAACGTCGTCAAAATGGCGTTGCATGTCTCTCCCTGCTAATTCATTACATAAGGTATAAATTAAAGTTCTTTCCCCCTCATTTTTCAATCATCAGGTATGGATTACCGTTCACGTACGATCAATCCCTATCCTGTCGAGGAGAGAAAATGAGCAAAGTAAAAACGGTCATCGTCACGGGCGCATCGAGCGGCTTGGGCTTCGCCATCGCGCAAGCCTACCTGGCGCGCGGCTATCAGGTTGTCGCAAACGCCCGTTCGCTTGAACGGCTGCAGGCGGCGGCGGACAAACTCGGCCGCCCGGCCAATCTGCTGCTGGCGCCGGGAGACATCGCGCTGCCGGAAACCGCCGAACGGTTGTTCAGCCTGGCGATACAGGCTTTTGGTCAGGTAGATATTCTCATCAATAACGCCGGCATATTTATCGCCAAGCCGATCGCCGACTATACGCCGGAGGAGGTCGACGCGATGGTGGCAACCAATCTGAAAGGCTTCTTCTACCCGGCGCAGGCCGCCGCCCGGCATATGCAGCAACGCGGTGCCGGCCACATCGTCGCCATCACCGCGTCGATCGCCATGCAGCCCAACAGCAAAGTGCCCGCTTTGCTGCCGGTGCTGATTAAAGGCGGCCTTAACCACGCCGTGCGCGAGCTGGCATTGGAGTTAGCGCCGCACAACGTGATGGTCAACGCCGTGGCGCCCGGCATCATCGCCACGCCGATGCATCAAAATGATGAACAGAGTCTGGCGCAGATGCGGCAACTGGCGCCAACCGGCCGCGTCGGCCAGCCGCAGGACATCGTCGATGCGGTGCTGTATCTGACCGACGCCAATTTCGTTACCGGCGCGGCGCTCGCGGTTGACGGCGGCGCCACCGCCGGCGTCTGGTGAAACCGGGGAGAAACGCCATGCCATACGTCAACATTAAAGTGACCGACGAAGGGGTCAGCGCCGCGCAAAAGCGCATGCTGATCGAGGGAACCACCGCGCTGCTGGAGCAGGTGCTGAATAAGCCACGCCACACCACTTTCGTGGTGATTGACGAGGTAGCCACCGACAACTGGGGCGTCGGCGGAGAGAGCGTCACCGCCCTGCGCGCCAAAGAACGAGGCAAATGACGGGCGATTTATTCTGGGGATCCAGTGTTGTAGGGTACAGCTGCTAGTTATCGTTATCGGGTCTGCGTGGTGAGATCAATCACGCTCAGCGCGAAGGATAAGGCCAGTGATGGTCCAGACCCGATAATGACAAGGCGCCGGTCGCGGCAAGATAAACCAGCACACCGGCGAAAGCGATCAGCAGCACCTTTTCGATAACGGCAAGTCGTTTGTGTTCAGTCATTTGCATACTCCTTCGTGGTATCGGGCGAACGGCCGCCCTCCTAAAAACTAGGAAAGCCTGGCGCAGGCGGCAAGCGCGGCTCACAAAATGAAACACAATCGATAAATTTTGTTAATTATTTAGCCCTCTTTCTTTTCTCACGCCGCCGCCTGTTCACCGTGCGGCGCCCGCCTTGCCCTTAATAACCCTATGGAATACGCCACTAAAAATCCCCTACCGGTTAAGCAAAGGTGATGATAGTGTTGTTTTCATTCAGTTCATCTATGCTGAAAATTCATCTTTTGAGGGACGACTATGATGTCTAAAGGCATTTCCAAGGGATTCTTTATTCTGATCCTGTTCATCGTTACCGCCGCCTTTCTCGACGTGCTGGGGCCTTATTACTCCTCGGTGCTGTGGGCGGTTATTCTGGCGGTGATTTTCCATCCGGTGAAAAAGAAGTTGAAGCAGTACGTCGGCGAACGCAACGGCGTGGTGTCGCTGCTGACGGTGGCGCTGATTTGCCTGATCGTGTTCACGCCGTTGGCGATCATCGCCTCGTCGCTGGCGATGGAATTCAACGTGATCTACACCAAGCTGCAGACCAACAACAGCCAATTGCCGACCATGCTGGCGGACTTTATGCGCCACCTGCCCAGCTGGGCGCAGCGCTTCCTGGCGGAGCATAACCTCAACAGCGCCGCCGAGATCCAAAAGCAGCTTTCCGAGGTGGCGCTCAAGGGCGGGCAATATCTGGCGGGCAGCGTGTTCCTGATCGGCAAGGGCACCTTCAACTTCGTCGTCGGCTTCGGCGTGATGCTCTATCTGCTGTTCTTCCTGCTGAAAGACGGCCCCTATCTGGTGAACCTGGCGCTCGAAGCGCTGCCGCTCTCCCAGCACGTGAAACACCATCTGTTCGTCAAGTTCGCCGCCGTCTCCCGCGCCACCGTCAAGGGCACGGTGGTGGTCGCCGTGGTGCAAGGTGCGCTCGGCGGGCTGGCGTTTTACTTTACCGGCATCGACGGCAGCCTGCTGTGGGGCGCGCTGATGGCGTTCCTGTCGATCATCCCGGCCGTGGGCTCCGCCATCATCTGGGTGCCGGCGGTGATCTACTTCTTCGCCACCGGCATGCTGTGGAAAGCCATTTTCCTGGTAGTGTTCTTCGTGGTGGTGATCGGCCTGGTGGACAACATCCTGCGCCCGCTGCTGGTGGGCAAAGACACCAAAATGCCGGACTACCTGATCCTGATCTCCACCCTGGGTGGCATGGAGATCTACGGCATCAACGGCTTCGTTATCGGCCCCTTGATCGCCGCGCTGTTCATCGCCTGCTGGAACATCCTGTCCGGCCGCGACAGCGAGGAGAATATCGAAGAGATCGACGAAGAATTTATCGAGGAAGGCAAAAACCATCCCGACGCGGTGGAGTAAACCTCCCGCAGCGAATCACGCAGGGGCCCGTTTGGGCCCCTTTTTTTGTCTGTGGTATCCTTGCCAGGCTCACAAGGAAGAACGGGTTTCGTTATGCTTATTTTCTACGCCACGCTGGCCATCGCCTTCACCCTGCTGTGCCTGCTGGCCTTTATCTTTTGTGCTTACCAGCTTTCGAAGCACGGCGACGTCAAATTTTTGGCCTCGCTTTCGGTGCTGATCTTCGCGCTGCTGGCCTTCTATGCCGCTTATGGCTACGTCAGCACCTGGCTGCAACAGCAGGCGGTCGATGTCCGGTTGTATTAGCGCAGCGGGATAAAAAAGACCTGCTCCGGATCGCCGTCATCGAGATTGTCAATCTGGCCGCTGGCGACAAATCCGGCGTTCAGCAGCAGCCGCTGCATCGGCAGGTTGGAACGATTGGTGGAAGTGAACAGCTTCGGGTGTCGGCAATGGGACTTCAATGCCGTAATCAACGCCTGCCCGACGCCCCGGCGGCGATAGCGCTCGCCGACCATCAGCATCTCGATAAAACCGCAGCCGAAGAAGTGATAGTGCAGTACGCCATAGCCCATCACCACGTCCTGTTCCTCGGCAAGATAGCAATCCCCCTGCCCGCACCAGGCGCGGATCTGCGCCGCGCGCTGCGGTTCGTGTTCGGCGACGCTGTCGAGGGCGATCAGGGCTGCGACATCGGTTTCAGTGGCAAGACGAACAAACATGTTTATCCCTTCATTCTGATGGGGGGCGGCGACACCGCTTCAACGAAACGGCAACCGAAGCGGGATAATTTTTACATCCCCGCCGAATTTTGTAATCCTATTATAGAGTTACTAAAACACACGCCAAGGAAGGAAAGCTTTTCCCGATGAGCATACCGCAAATACCCGCCGCCCTGCTGTTTACCCTGCTGCTGGCGGGCTGCCAGTTCCACAAAACCGTGTTCCCGCCGCCGTATATCGGCACCCCGCAAGAGATCAGCACCTACGAAGTGAAAGGGCTGACGTTTGTCACCACCGTTACCTTCAGCGGCCTGTTCGCCGAAGATCTGGTGCGCGAATACGCACAGAAACATCACTATCGCTACTATGTGGTCACGATGCGCAGCAACGGTTTTAAAGACCGAAGCGAGCGCGTGAGCGCGATGATGTATCGGTAAGAGCCCCGGTCCTGATTTGGCAAACCTGCATCAGGGCTCTACTTCAAAACCCCATCTCGCTCGATGCCGCCGCAGGTAAGCTCTGTTCTTTTCAGACAACCCGCTAATGTTCGCATCCAGCGGGATCTTTAACTCATCTAACAAGCTGCTCTTCGTCTGCGGATACAGCAAACGTCCGTCATCGGCAAAACTGATCGTGCCGCGATCGAACAGCTTGTCCAGATTGGGGATTAACGGCAGACCATTGTGCGGATCCACTTTCTCTTCTGGGGTCGCAATCGACCAGGCAACGATGTGAGAGGCAATGAGAATGGACGGCTCAGCAATCCCCGTGACCGCACACCGATTTCCCCACCGCTTAAACATTTTATCGCGATAGGGACCATGCCCAATCCGCGCCTGAATCACCCTTTCTTGCTCACCACCGACCTCTCTGGTGATTTCGACGGTATCCGCATGGAGGTTGATAGAGAGATTTTCCGAGATAAAACCGGCGATCAACGCGGCTGCCGGCGCGGGGATCTCGCACATATAGTTTTCGGTGCATCCGCCTTTCTTATTAAAAACGCGCGGAAGGCAAGCCTGGTTGTGCATGCGTATGAACGCCTGATTAAAAAGGGAAACATCAATAGGTAGTTCAAGACGCGTCAGTTCCAAATCGACTTGGGTACCCGCAATATGCGGCGGTCCCGCGACCCGATGCTCAGGCCGCGGTGCAGAGTAAGCATCGCGTACCGCTGTCGCCACGCCGATAATCTTCCTACCCTTGTGGCAAAAAATCAGGTCACCCTCTTTGACTTTTTTGACCGTTTCCCACCCGGCAGGTTTAAACATGTTCCCAGTCTTATTTATTCCATATTGCGGCGCCCACAAGAATTCGCCCTTCAAAACTTCCGCGACGCTGCCACCGATGTTGACCCAGAAAAAACGCATGGCCACTCTTTTATAATCAGGAGTTTTAAGGGTTATCGTCACCATTCATCAAAGGCTTTAGTGATTTTCACCCATTAACGCAGGGTGACGGCAATAAAAAATCCCGGCCTTGACCGGGATAGCGTTGCACGGAAACAGCATTGTTTATTCACTGCGGGCGAAATTCCAACGTGCTGTTTTTGACCGCTTCGTAAACCGCGGCCGTTGGCGGCTTAGGCAGACGCGCATTGGCGATTGCTTTGATCGCGGCCTGGCAAAGTTCCGGTTCCCCTTGTTCAGCCTGAATGCTGATCAGCATACCGTCCGGCGCCAGCTTGATGCTCAATGTGCAACGCTTGCCTGAGTAGGCTTCGGCATCTTTCAAATGGCTTTGAATCGCGGCCTGCAACTGGGCGATATAGTGTTCTTTCTCTTTTCCCGGTGCCGGCGTCTTTGGGTCGCCAAGGTTGGTGAAAAGATCGTCAACCTCTTTATTTACCGGATCGGTTTGGCTGGGGGCCGTGCTCTTGGCACACCCCGTTAATGCCAGCGCGGTCATCGCCGCCAATACTGTAGCAACGCCGGTTTTATAGCCTGAATGCGTTATTTTCATATCCCTGTCCTTATGGATGTTGTCAGTTGAAAAACAATAACAATAGCAGCTCAATATTCACAATCGAAAAGTGATGTAAGACTCATAAAAAGCAGCCGTCAGCGTAGAAGACGAGAGTTTCGATGAAACAGCCCTCTCCCTTAAGGTTAAACGCATATTTTCTTCACATGTCAAATACACTCTCAATTTAAAAAAATGAAAAAAATGTATATAGCGATAAGACACATCAATCCCCATTAACAATCAATATACTGAAATTATTAATAATTTACACTTTTTCTTTGTTGCGCTTTCGTTTTCGGTCATTAAGAAAAACAATCACATCATGATAATATGCAACAAAAGCCAATATAAATACAGACACGACTATCAAAGCCAGGTAATTACTCTCCCTAAGCCCTTGGATTATTTCTCCAATTGATAGATAACCATGAAGGAAACTGAAGAAAATAAGCATAAATGAAATCAAATTCAGCGCAGATGCTTTGATACAATAACGCTCAAGCTCGCTGGCGATATTGTTCAGACTGGTTAACTTTTTGTCCATATCTTTATCTTCGGATATAAATAAGTCGTCTATTATTGCATTCGCATTTTTTAATTCAGCATTAGACGCATGGAATCCATGGAACACGGCACCAACCAATGTAATAAATATCACGATCCCCCATGAAGAAAACACATCCCAGTCAAAGTCAACATGAATACTGGCGTTTAAGTCACCCTTATTGAATGAAAGATCAACAATTTTAAAAACGAATACACATAACGCCATCCAAATAGTCATTATTGCAATTGATAATTGTACTGTTTTTCTGCCTCTATCCAGAGCAGTATTATATCTGTAAAGTATCAAACTAAAATTCATTATGCACCTCTTGATCGTCATTAAAAATTTATGTTAAAGGCAACTATTATCTATAACACTAAACCATCAAATTATTCCAAACAAAACAGTTCAATTAGGTATTATTAGAAAATGTAAAAACATGGTGGGTTAAGTTCCTACATAATCATCTATACCTATATCAAAAAAAAGCCATAGAAACCATATCGGCAAGCCATAACCCATAGAAGATCGATAGTCTATTTTGACCTAAAAATAGATTCCTCAATACTAATAAAAATCATAAAAACGTTAAAATAATACAACCGAAAAATGCCTATATTCAGGTACATTATTTTTCCGAATCATTAACAAGTCACCTTACGGAATTATGTCAATGATTATTACATATGCATCAAGACGAACACGCTGAGATTTGTCTTCCATTAAAACACCGAACGTATTAAATATGCCTAAAGGTAGCACCACGAAGCTCTGAACATTTCAGCAAATTAGCACCTTCTATGCCTCTAACGTCCAGGTAAACCTCACCCCCAGGTAGTAGAGTGTTAGACTAATCGTCCAGTAGCAAGCTTTCGATTAGTATTGCTAATTTAGCAAAACTGTTTCTTTAGTTCTGCCACCTGGATCTCCCCTTTCCCTGCGTTAAGCAGCTATAATCCAAAAAGTGGAGTTTTTTGAAAACGATAAGGAGGGAGTATGTACAAAACTATTTTGGTTCCCGTGGATATTACCGAACCGGAATTAACACAGCAGGTCATCCCGCATGTCAACGCGCTCGCCAGGCTCGAAGACTCCCACGTCCATTTCCTGGCGGTGATCCCGTCGCGCGCCACCTATGCCGCTTTCGGCTTTGCCGCCACGGCGGCGATAGAAACTAAAGACGAAATCATTGCGGTAGCAACCGAGGGGCTGGCAAAAGCGGCCAAAGAATTCAGCGTGCCTGAAGATAGAGTGACCACGCACGTTGCCGTCGGCGATCCTAAAGATCAGATCCTGGAGCTCGCCGATGCGCTCAACGCGGAGATTATCGTGATGGGTTCCAACCGCCCTTCTGCGATCACTTATCTCCTCGGCTCCAATGCCACCGCCGTCGTCCGCCACGCCAATTGCCCGGTGCTGGTGGTGCGTGAATCGGCTAACGCCACTCAGTGAGCCTGTCCGACACCTCACACATATTTGAACCGTAAAAAAAACGGGAGCCCTTAGGCTCCCGCTCTCATTCAAGCGCTGAACACACTTACATGTGTTTAACGATAGCGTCGCCAAACTCTGAACATTTCAGCAGTTTAGCGCCTTCCATCAGGCGTTCGAAGTCATAGGTCACGGTCTTGGCGGCGATGGCGCCTTCCATGCCCTTAACAATCAGGTCAGCCGCTTCGAACCAGCCCATGTGGCGCAGCATCATCTCTGCAGACAGGATGATGGAGCCTGGGTTCACTTTGTCCTGGCCGGCGTACTTCGGCGCGGTGCCGTGAGTCGCTTCGAACAGGGCGCAGTCGGAGCCGATGTTGGCGCCCGGCGCGATGCCGATGCCGCCGACCTGGGCCGCCAGGGCGTCGGAGATGTAGTCGCCGTTCAGGTTCATACAGGCGATCACGTCGTATTCCGCCGGGCGCAGCAGGATCTGCTGCAGGAAGGCGTCGGCGATCACGTCTTTAACCACGATCTCTTTGCCGGTGTTCGGGTTCTTGATCTTCAGCCATGGGCCGCCGTCGATCAGCTCGCCGCCGAACTCTTCGCGCGCCAGCTCATAGCCCCAATCCTTGAAGGCACCTTCGGTGAACTTCATGATGTTGCCTTTGTGAACCAGGGTCACGGAGTCACGGTCGTTGGTGATGGCGTATTCGATCGCCGCACGCACCAGACGCTTGGTCCCTTCTTCGGAGCATGGCTTCACGCCGATACCGCACTGCTCCGGGAAGCGGATTTTCTTCACGCCCATTTCGTCGCGCAGGAATTTGATCACTTTGTCCGCTTCGGCGGAGCCGGCTTTCCACTCGATGCCGGCGTAGATGTCTTCGGCGTTTTCGCGGAAGATCACCATGTCGGTCAGCTCAGGCTGTTTCACCGGGCTTGGGGTGCCCTGGTAGTAACGCACCGGGCGCAGGCACACGTACAGGTCCAGCTGCTGGCGCAGGGCCACGTTCAGAGAACGGATGCCGCCGCCGACCGGGGTGGTCAGGGGGCCTTTGATGGCGACGCGGTAGTCGCGGATCAGGTCCAGAGTTTCGTCCGGCAGCCACACGTCTTTACCGTAAACGTGGGTAGATTTTTCGCCGGTGTAGATTTCCATCCAGGAGATTTTACGTTCGCCGTGGTAAGCCTTTTTAACGGCCGCATCAACCACGTGGATCATGGCAGGAGTCACGTCAACGCCGATGCCGTCGCCTTCGATGAACGGAATGATCGGGTTATGAGGAACAACCAGTTTACCCTGGGCGTCAACCGTGATTTTTTTACCTTCTGCCGGAACAACTACTTTGCTTTCCATCAACCTCTCCTTCAAGCGCAATTTTGTTAATGCTTTGTAAGATGCGTGTAGATACTACTTGAATATTCGGTCCGCGCCAATCCGAAACGGATTCGGTTATAATGCGCTTATCATCCGTAATCTCAACCGTTATGAAAAAATTCTCTGTTAGAAATCACAACGTTAAACGATTCAGCAAGCCGAATGCCGCCAAACCCGCCGCGCCGAAGGGGCCGCGCCGCATTGTGTTATTCAACAAGCCCTTCGACGTGCTGCCGCAGTTCACCGACGAAGCCGGCCGCGCCACGCTGAAAGAGTACATCCCCTTCCCCGACGTTTACGCCGCCGGGCGCCTGGATCGCGACAGCGAGGGGCTGCTGGTGCTGACCAACGACGGCCAGCTGCAGGCGCAGCTCACCCAGCCAGGCAAACGCACCGGCAAAATTTACTATGTTCAGGTCGAGGGGGCGCCGCAGGAGAGTGATTTGGCGCCGCTGCGCAGCGGCGTCACGCTGAAAGACGGGCCCACGCTGCCCGCCGGGGTGGAATTGGTGGCCGAGCCGCAGTGGCTGTGGCCGCGCAATCCGCCGATCCGCGAGCGTAAATCCATCCCCACCAGCTGGCTGAAAATCACCCTGTTCGAAGGGCGAAACCGCCAGGTGCGCCGCATGACGGCGCATATCGGGTTCCCTACCCTGCGCCTGATTCGCTACAGTATGGGTAATCTTTCGCTGGGTTCACTGCAGCCCGGTGAATGGAAAACCATCGATTCCCTGTAGACCGATAACTGATGGAGGCGCCATGAAACACGTTCCGATCGCGCTGCTGCTCGCCGCTCTGGCGGCCCCGTTCGCCGCCCCTGCCGCCAGCTTCGACTGCGCCAAGGCGGCAGGCAGCGATGAACGCGCCATCTGCGCCAACCGCACGCTGAACGATCTGGACGTGCAAATGGCCACCAAATATCAATTTCTGCGCGGCCTGTTCGCCATGGGCGCGCGCGGCGCGATGCAGGACAGCCAGCAAGCCTGGCTGACCAAGCGCCAGCGGTGCGGCGGTGACACCGCCTGCCTGCTGCAAAGTTACCGCACCCGCATCGCCGAGCTGGACGATATCTACCGGCGCATCGACAAACCGCTGTAAGGAGACCGCATGTTCAAACCGCACGTCACCGTCGCCTGCGTGGTGCACGCCGCCGGCAAATTTTTAATTGTCGAAGAAACCATCAACGGCAAAGCGCTGTGGAATCAGCCGGCCGGCCATCTGGAGGCCGACGAGACGCTGGTGCAGGCCGCCGAGCGCGAGCTGTGGGAAGAGACCGGCATCCGCGCCACGCCGCAGGCGTTCCTGCGCCTGCACCAATGGATCGCGCCGGATCGCACGCCGTTTCTGCGCTTCTGCTTCGTCATCGAGCTGGAACAGCCGCTGCCGACCGAGCCGCACGACAGCGACATCGATCGCTGCCTGTGGCTGAGCGCCGACGAGATTTTGCAGGCGCCCAACCTGCGTTCCGCGCTGGTGGCGGAGAGCATTCGCAGCTATCAGCAGCCGGAGCGCTACCCGCTGTCGCTGGTCGGCAGCTTCGCCTGGCCGCATTAAGGGCGCCGGGCAGCACAAGATGAACAGTGCGCCGGCGCGGCCAACGTGGTAAAATCCTGCGCTTGTTTTTATCAGCACGGTTCGTGTTCAAGTTCGTGAGATCCCCATGTCAGACAACAGCCAGAAAAAAGTAATCGTCGGTATGTCCGGCGGCGTCGACTCTTCCGTTACCGCCTATCTGTTACAGCAACAGGGCTATCAGGTCGCTGGGCTGTTCATGAAGAACTGGGAAGAAGACGACGACGAAGAGTACTGCTCCGCCGCGACCGATCTGGCCGACGCGCAAGCGGTCTGCGACAAGCTGGGCATCGAACTGCACACGGTGAACTTTGCGGCGGAATACTGGGACAACGTGTTTGAGCTGTTCCTGGAGGAGTACAAGGCCGGCCGCACGCCGAACCCGGACATCCTGTGCAATAAAGAGATCAAATTCAAAGCCTTCCTGGAGTTCGCCGCCGAAGATCTGGGGGCCGATTTCATCGCCACCGGCCACTACGTGCGCCGCCAGGACGTGGGCGGCAAAAGCCGCCTGCTGCGCGGCGTCGACGGCAACAAAGATCAGAGCTACTTCCTCTATACCCTGAGCCACGAGCAGGTGGCGCAGAGCCTGTTCCCGGTCGGCGAGCTGGAGAAGCCGGAGGTGCGCCGCATCGCCGAGCAACTGGAGCTGGTCACCGCCAAGAAGAAAGACTCTACCGGCATCTGCTTTATCGGCGAGCGCAAGTTCCGCGACTTCCTCGGCCGCTACCTGCCGGCCCAGCCGGGGCCGATCGTCAGCGTTGACGGCCAGACCGTCGGCGAACACCAGGGCCTGATGTATCACACCCTGGGCCAGCGCAAAGGGCTGGGCATCGGCGGCCTGAAAGACAGCAGCGAAGATCCGTGGTACGTGGTGGATAAAGACGTGGCCAACAACGTGCTGGTCGTCGCGCAGGGGCACGATCACCCGCGCCTGATGTCCGTAGGCCTGATCGCGCAGCAGCTGCACTGGGTGGATCGTCTGCCGCTGAGCGGCCCGTTCCGCTGCACGGTGAAGACCCGCTATCGCCAGCAGGATATCCCTTGCACCGTGACCCCGCTCGACGACGAACGCATCGAAGTGCGTTTCGACGAGCCGGTCTCCGCCGTCACCCCCGGTCAGTCGGCGGTATTCTACCAGGGCGAAATCTGCCTCGGCGGCGGCATCATCGAACAGCGCCTGGCGTAATTCGCCTGCCGCCCAAGAAAAACGCTGCGTTTACCGCAGCGTTTTTTTATTCAAAATTCCACCTGCGCTCCCAGCTCAATCACCCGGTTCGGCGGGATTTCGAACAGATCCGGCGCCCGCAGCGCGTTGCGCTGCAACAGCTGGAACACCTTGCCGCGCACGCGCAGATACCAGGGCCGTTTGCCCAGCACCAGCGTATCGCGCGACATGAAGAACGAGGTCTCATTCATGGTGAAGCTCATCCCCTCCAGCCCGCAGCGGTAAAGAATGTCCGTCACGTTGGGCGTCTCGCGCCAGCCGTAGCTCGCCACCACCCGCCAAAAGCTCGCCGACAGCTGTTCGATCGCCACCCGCTGCACGTTGTGCACGTACGGCATGTCGGTGGTGACGATGGTCAACAGCACCACGCGCTCGTGCAGCACCTTGTTGTGCTTCAGGTTATGCAACAGCACCAGCGGCACCGCATGCGGCGTGCGCTCCATAAACACCGCGGTGCCCGGCACCCGCTTCGGCGGCGCCTTCTCCAGCGACTCGATCAGCGCGCTCAGCCCTTCCTGATTGTCGCGCAATCGGCGGATCAGGCGCGAACGCTCGGTCTTCCAGGTCAGCATGATCAGCAGAATGATTAGCCCGAGCGCCACCGGCAGCCAGCCGCCGGTCGCCAGCTTGATCAGGTTGGCGCCGAACAGCGGCACGTCGATGCACAGCATGACCAGCAGCATCAGCCCGCCCAGATAGCGCGGCCAGCCCCAGTTTTTCACCGCCACGATGCTCAGCAGAATCGACGACAGCAGCATGGTGCCGGTTACCACGATGCCGTAGGCCGAGGCCAGGTTGCTGGAGTGTTTGAAGCTGACGATCACGATCAGCACCGCCGCGAACAGCAGCCAGTTCACCACCGGAATGTAGATCTGCCCGGACTCCTGATCGGAGGTATAGATGATACGCATCGGCGGCAGGTAGCCCAGCCGCACCGCCTGCCGCGTCAGCGAGAACACGCCGGAGATCACCGCCTGCGAGGCGATCACCGTCGCCAGCGTAGCGATCACCAGCAGCGGGATCAGCGCCCAGGTCGGCGCCAGCAGGAAGAACGGGTTATTGATCGCCGCCGGGTTGGCCAGCAGCAGCGCCCCCTGGCCGAAGTAGTTCAACACCAGCGCCGGCGCCACCAGCGTAAACCACGCCAGACGGATCGGTTTTTTACCGAAGTGGCCCATATCGGCGTACAGCGCTTCGGCGCCGGTGACCGACAGCACCACCATGCCCAGCGCAAAGAATGACACCGCCTTGTATTCGAGGAAGAAATTCACCGCCCAGTAAGGGTTCAGCGCCCGCAGCACGCCGGGGTGATGCAAAATGCCGCCGAGGCCCAGCAGCGCCAGCGTCAGGAACCAGATAACCATCGCCGGGGCGAACAGTTTGCCGACGCTGCCGGTGCCGCGTTTTTGGATCGCGAACAATGCCGTCAGCACCAGCAGCGACAGCGGTACGATAAAGCTATCCAGCTCGGGGGCGATAATCTGCAGCCCCTCGATGGCCGAGAGCACCGAAATGGCCGGGGTGATCACCCCATCGCCGTAAAAGAAGCTGCCGCCCACCAGCCCGATCAGCACCGCCGCCGGCACCCAGCGCGCATCCAGCTTGCGGATCGCCAGCGACATCAGCGTCAGAATGCCTCCCTCGCCGTCGTTGTCGGCGCGCATCACGAAACAAATGTATTTAATCGACACCACCAGCGTCAGCAGCCAGAAAATCAGCGATAAAAAGCCGTAAATCGAGGCCGGCGTCAGGGTGATGCCCTCCTCCGCCGTCAGGCATTCGCGCAGGGTATACAGCGGGCTGGTGCCGATATCGCCGTACACCACGCCGATGGCCGCCAGCGTCACCGCCGGCAGTGGCTGCTTGTTTTTTACGTGCATATAAAGGTCTTTATTTGAGGGTTCACGTTGGCAGTATAGATGCAGCCGCCGCACTTTATTTGCCGCAGCAACAATAAGTTCGCGCCGCCGCGCCGGCGATTTTCGTCGCCTATTTGCGCAGTTCTGCGCCGCACGGCGCTTCCGCCTCACCGCAGACGTATTAGACGCTGGGTTTACCCTCGATTTTGTGGCATGATCCGCGGCATTCGTTGTCATCGTTGTTACAGCCACGCCCGATCGTTACCGTTCGCGGCCGCCGCCGTTACCCCTGCGATACACACAACCTTATGCAGTAAGCCATGTACCGTTCACCGCGTTTACAGGAGTCATCGTGGCGAAGAATTATTATGACATCACGCTGGCCATGGCGGGCATCAGCCAGTCGGCGCGTTTGGTTCAGCAGTTGGCCCATGAAGGGCAATGCAACCGCGAAGCGTTTCAGACCTCGCTGAAAAGCCTGCTGCAAATGGATCCGCCCTCCACGCTGGCGGTGTTCGGCGGCGAAGAACGCAATTTGATGGTCGGCCTCGAAACCCTGATGGGCGTGCTGAATGCCAACAACAAAGGGCCGGGCGCGGAACTGACCCGCTACACCATCAGCCTGATGGTGCTGGAGCGCAAGCTCAACGCCAACAAACAGGCGATGAACACGCTCGGCGAACGCCTCGGCCAGCTCGAGCGCCAGCTGGCGCACTTCGATCTTGAGTCGGACACCATCATCAGCGCGCTGGCCGGCATTTACGTCGACGTGGTCAGCCCGCTCGGGCCGCGCATCCAGGTGACCGGTTCGCCGGCCATCCTGCAGAATCCGCAGGTGCAGGCCAAGGTTCGCGCCACGCTGCTGGCCGGCATTCGCGCCGCCGTGCTGTGGCAACAGGTCGGCGGCAGCCGCCTGCAGTTAATGTTTTCCCGTAATCGTCTGTTCAAACAGGCGCAAAATATCGTTGCTCATTGTTAATCGATCCCAGGAGTTGCTACCGATGGAATTATCCTCACTGACCGCCGTTTCCCCCGTTGATGGACGCTACGGTGATAAAGTCAGCGCACTGCGCCCCATTTTCAGCGAATACGGTCTGCTGAAATTCCGCGTACAGGTTGAAGTACGTTGGCTGCAAAAACTGGCCGCCTGCGCAGAAATCAAGGAAGTTCCCGCTTTTGACGCCGACGCAAACGCTTTCCTCGACAAAATCGTCGCGGAATTCAATGAAGAAGACGCACAGCGCATCAAAACCATCGAGCGCACCACCAACCACGACGTGAAAGCGGTCGAGTATTTCCTGAAGGAAAAAGTGGCGGCGGTGCCTGCGCTGCACGCGGTGTCCGAGTTCATCCACTTCGCCTGCACCTCCGAAGACATCAACAACCTGTCGCACGCGCTGATGCTGCAAAGCGCCCGTCAGGACGTGGTGCTGCCTTACTGGCGCAAGATCATCGACGCGCTGAAAGGGCTGGCGCAGGAATACCGCGATATCCCGCTGCTGTCGCGCACCCACGGCCAGCCGGCGACCCCGTCGACCGTCGGCAAAGAGTTCGCCAACGTGGCTTACCGCATGGAGCGCCAGTACCGCCAACTGGAGCGCGTGGAGATCATGGGTAAAATCAACGGTGCGGTCGGCAACTACAACGCCCACATCGTCGCCTACCCGGAAGTGGACTGGCATCAGTTCAGCGAAGCGTTCGTCACCTCGCTCGGCATCACCTGGAACCCGTACACCACCCAGATCGAACCGCATGACTACATCGCCGAACTGTTCGACTGCGTAGCGCGTTTCAACACCATTCTGATCGACTTCGACCGCGACATCTGGGGCTACATCGCCCTGAACCACTTCAAGCAGAAGACCATCGCCGGCGAAATCGGTTCTTCCACCATGCCGCACAAGGTCAACCCGATCGACTTCGAAAACTCCGAAGGCAACTTGGGGCTGGCCAACGCCGTGCTGGGCCACCTGGCGGGCAAACTGCCGGTGTCCCGCTGGCAGCGCGACCTGACCGACTCCACCGTGCTGCGTAACCTGGGCGTGGGCCTGGGCTATGCGCTGATCGCCTATCAGGCCACCCTGAAGGGCATCAGCAAGCTGGAAGTGAATCAGGCGCACCTGCTGGACGAACTGGATCACAACTGGGAAGTGCTGGCCGAGCCGATCCAGACCGTGATGCGCCGCTACGGCATCGAAAAGCCTTACGAGAAATTGAAAGAACTGACCCGCGGCAAGCGCGTGGACGCCGCCGGCATGCAGGCGTTCATCGATGGCCTGACGCTGCCGGAAGAAGAGAAAACCCGTCTGAAGGCGATGACCCCGGCCAACTATATCGGCCGCGCCACCACCATGGTCGACGAGCTGAAGTAAGCGCACTAGACCCACAACGACAAGGCGGCCCACGGGCCGCCTTTTTGCTTATTATTCGCCGCGCAACACCTGCAGCCGGGCTATCTGCCGCCCCTGCGCATCGAAGTTGTTCGCACTCAGCCAACGCGCCAGCGCCTGCCGCACCGCCGGCCAACGGTCAATGGTGATGGCGAACCAGTCGGTATCCCGGCTGCGCCCCTTGACGATCACCGCAAAGCGGAAGTTGCCCTCGTAACGGAAGCCGAAGCGCAGCGCGGCCTGGCGCGACGGCGCGTTATGGCTGTCGCACTTCCACTCGCAGCGGCGATAGCCCAGCGTGTCGAAGGCATAACGCAGCAGCAGCGCAATGGCTTCGGTGGCGCTGGAGCGCTGTTTCATCAACGGCGACCAGCTGACGTGGCCGATCTCCAGCACGCCGTTGGCCTCGTCGATGCGCATCAGCGCCACCGTCCCCACCGGCGCGTCGCTGGCGGCGTCGAACACCGTCAGATTGACCAGCGTCGGGTTGGCCTGCAGCGTCTCCAGGTGCTGCAACATCGCCGCCGGCGTGTCGGGCCGTTCGATAGACAGATAGGTCCAGTCGCGGCCGTCCGGCGCCAGCTGGAAAGCGTCATACAGCGCGGCGTAATCCCGCTGCGGATCGAGCGGCGCCAGTGAACAGAAACGCCCGCCGAGCGTCACGCCGCCCGGGCGGCGAGCCGGCTGCCAATCCGGCATCGGTTCGCCAATCGGCTGACCATAACGATTCATTGCCATACGCGCCTCCTGCGGTTAACGGGTATACACGATAAACGAGCTTCTTCTGCCGATTTTGTCGTACAGCGAACGCGCCGGCGCGTTGTACTCCTGGGTCATCCAATAGACCCGATCGCTGCCGCGCGCCTCCGCCAGCCGATACGCCTGTTCGAACAGTTTTTCCGACACTTTATGGCCGCGCGCCTGCGGCGACACATAGAGATCTTCGATATAACAATAGCCCACCGCGCTCCAGGTGGACGGATGGAATACCAGGTTCATCAGCCCCAGCAGCCGGCCGTCGGCATCCTCCGCCACCAGCCCGTACACCTGTTCATCCTGCCCCAAGCGTTCGAAGGTGCGATCGGTCACCTGCGGCGCCACCTCGGCGCGGTAAAAGTCGAGATAGCCCTGCCACAACGCCAGCCATTGCGCTCTGTCGTCGCCATTGATTCTGCGGATGGTCACTTCACGATTTGATGGGTTCATAGCGCCTCACGGGGTTAAGATATTATTTCCATTAGGGAAATAACCGAATAGCGGCAGAATACACCGCGCAGCGACGGCGTAATACGGACCAATTCAAAACGCCGGGCAGACCAATTTTAACCGCCGTTTTCCCGCGGCAGCGCGTTGAACACCTGCGCCAGCGTGGCGATAAAACGCACGATCTCGTCCGGCGTGTAGGCCGAGAAACCGAGCACCAGCGCCCCGCGCTGCGGCGCGCCGGTGTAGAAGTCCGCCAGGCCGTACAGCCGGATGCCCCGTTCGGCCGCCGCCGCCACCAACCGCCGCTCCGTCGCCGCATCCGCCAACGGGCAAACCAGCTGCAGCCCACCCTGCGGCAAGGCCGGGCGCGTCCAGGGCGCGAGATGGCGTTGCACCGCGTCGTACAGCACATCCAACCGCGCCTTGTAAAGCGTGCGCATATTGCGCAGATGCTCGGCGTAGCCGCCCTCGTGCAGGCAGTGGAACAGCGTCATCTGCGCCAGCGCCGAGGTGTAGCCGTCCTGAAACTGCCTGGCGGCGACCAATGGCCGCACCAGCTGCGGCGGCGCAATCATGAAGCCGATGCGCAGCCCCGGAAACAGCGTCTTGCTGAAGGTGCCGATGTACAGCGTGCGCCCGCCGCTGTCCAGCCCCTGCAGCGCCGCCTTGGTTTGTCGATCGTAGTTGAACTCGGCGTCATAATCGTCTTCGATGATCCAGGCCCGCCGACGCTGGGCCCACTGCAACAGCGCCAGACGCCGCTCGAGGCTCAGCGAGTACCCCAGCGGGTAGTGATGGGACGGCGTGATGTAAACGCCCCGCCCGCCGCCCGAAGCCTGCATCAGCTGCCCGACGTCCAGCCCCTGCTCATCAATGCCGATCGGCCGCGCCTGCAGCCCCGCCGACTGCACCAGCTTTTTCGCCCCCTGGTAACCCGGCTCTTCGACGAATACCGCATCGCCGGGATCGAACAGCACCTGCGTGCACAGCGCCAGCGCCTGCTGAGAGCTGGTGACCACGATCACCTGCTCCGCCGTCGCCTTGACGCCCCGCTCCCGCTGCAAATAGTGCGCGATCTCCGCACGCAGCTCCGGCAAGCCCTGCGGATCGGCATACCCCAACAGCCGCTCGCCGTGCCGCCGCAGCGCCAGCTTTTCCCACTGCAGCCATGAATCGATGGGAAACGCCCGCAGATCCGCCAGCGAGGGCGTCAACGAGGCCTGGCGGCTGGTGTGCGGCGTATGGCTGACCGCCAGCAACGCCCGGCCGCGATCGCTTAACTCGCGTTCCGCCAGCCGCGCCTCCTGGCCTGCCTGCGTCGCCAGCAGTTCACGGCCGAGCAGCGTATCGCAGCGATAACGCACAAAGCTGCCGCGCCCCACCGTTCGGCTGATGAACCCCTCCGCCTCCAGCCGCGCGTAGGTCTGTTCCACCGTGTCACGCGCCACCGCCAGCCGGGCCGCCAACGCGCGGCTCGGCGGCAGCTTCGCCCGCCACGGCAGTTCCCCGGCGGTGATGAGCCGCAACAGGGCCTGGTGCAGCGCCGAACGTCGGGTCAGCCCCTGCTGACGCTGCTGGGTGAAGGCTGCCAGGATTGCCGCGTCGTCCGCGTGTCGTGGGGTGTCACTCATGGGCAGTCTGTTTCTCCGAGCCTGGGGCGATTGCACACTACTCTACCTCATTTTCTCCCAGCGGCGGCGGCAGTTGCGCTGCCCGGCGAAATCCCCTTAAATAAGCCATCGCATTGCGGCTACAGGACTTCCGTCAGCTATGAGCAAGGAGATCAACCAGCGTCTGCTGGAAAAACTGCTGCAGGATCTGGCCAGCGCGGGCGCGATGCCGTTGTATCTGCGCTTTAACGCCTCGGTGCGCCAGGCTATCGAGCAAGGATTGCTGAGCGCGGGGGATTTCCTGCCCAGCGAGCGCCTGTTCACCGAACGGCTCGGCATCTCGCGCATCACGGTGCGCAAAGCACTGGCCTGCCTTGAGCAAGACGGCATCATTGGCCGTTCACGCGGCTACGGCACCTTCATCCAGCCGCAACGGCCCGCGCCGAAGCTGCGCTATTCCTTAGCGGACATCAAAGGGTTCTCGCGCGAGGCGGCGCAACAGGGGCGTCAGCCGGACACGCAATGGATCAGCCGCGAGCGGGTGCCGGCCAGCGCCGAACTGGCGGAAAGGCTCCAGCTGGCGGTTGGAGCGCCGATCTACCAACTCAAGCGCATTCACTTTATCGATCGGCGGCCGATGTCGGTGGCGGTGTCCTACGTGGTGGCGGCGGCGATTGCCAACATCGACGAGATTGGCATCTCGCTCTACGACTACTTCCGGCGCAATAGCGTGGAGATGGGCTCGCTGCGCAGCCAGGTCAGCGCGGCGATGGCCGACGACGATATCCGCCAGGCGCTGCAGCTATCAGAACCGATGCCGCTGCTGATCGTGCGCCAGACGTTGTTCGACCACCGCAAGAAGCCTGTCGAATACAGCGAAAGCTTCTGCCGCAGCGACATGTACGAGTTTACCAGCGAAAGCTGATCCGTTACGCCTCGCCCTGCCGGCGGCGGCGAAAACGCACGAACGCCTGGGCATACGCCTCAACGTCCAGCGGATTCACCCGTTTTAACTCCGCCAGCAATCCGGGTTCGATCGCTTCTGCACCGTGCAGCGCACCGCAGACAGCGGTGGCCATCGCGCCGATGGTGTCAGTATCGCCGCCCAGGTTGGCGCACAGCACCGCGCAACGGGTAGGATCGGTTTGCGCCAGCTGCACCATCGCCAGCGCCGCCGGCACCGACTCGATGGTGCTCACCCCGGCGCCGATCAGTTGATATATCCGCTCAGAGGCCTGCTCGGGATCGGCGGCCTCATCCACCACCTGAAACGCCAACTCGATGCGCGCCGCCAGCGAGGGGCTGAACGTCGTCTCCTGCCGGCGCTGGGCATACTCCGCCACGCCCGGCAGCGCCAGACGAATTGAGGCCCAGTCCGCGCCCTCTACCGCTCGCGCGACGGCCCAGGCGATCGCCACCGCACCGGCGACGGCGATGTCGGATTTGTGCGTCGGGCTGGAGGCCAGCCACACCTGCTGGCAGAAATCCTCCAGCGGCGCGGACGGCAGCACGCAGCCCAAAGGCGAAATGCGCATCGCCGCGCCATTGGTGATGCCGTTGTTTTCCAACTCGGCGATCGGCGTGCCCGCCTTCTGCTCGCTCAACGCCAGTTTGGAACTGGGGCCGAGAATGTTCTTGTTGAAGGCGTCAAAACTGTCCACCCAGCGGATCACGTTGCGGGCGATCAGTTCCGGCACCACCTCGCCTTCCGCTTCCCGCAGCGCATCGGCCAGCGCTAACGCCATCGCGGTATCGTCGGTATATTGCCCGGCCTTGAAGTAACAGGCGGCGGTGTTCTCCGCCGGCCCATCGAGAAAACCGTCTATCCAGCCGAAATGGCGCTTAACCCGCTCGCGCGGCCACAGCTCGGAAGGCATGCCGAGCGCGTCGCCCAGCATCTGTCCGTAAAGTGCGCCCGCTATGCGTTCTGCCTGGGTTAACTGCTTCATCCGTCGCTCCTGAGAAAATGTACCGTTGCCTCAATAATACCTTATTAGTACCTTTAAAGCTTATCAAGCGCCCCGGCTCACACTTCCCTTTCGCGGGCAATGCCCGGGGCGTTTAAGTTGCGTTTAATGTTGCCCCACCGCTGTTTATCCGACGTTTATCAGAGCTTGTCGATAATGTCGGCGAACAAATTGATAACGCTTATTTTAATACATTGCTTCGGCTCTCTTGCGAGCCGGGCGGGTTATACCTACCATAGCCTCAGCACTTTTTGTCAAAATGGTTCAGGTGGCCGCGTTATTCCCTGACACGCCGCAGAGCGTGTTCCCTTTTATCGCGTGGGTGACAGGACGTTCACCCGCATAGTCACAGGAGTTCGCCATGCGAGTACTGGTTGTTGAAGATAATGGTTTGCTGCGTCACCACCTTTCCGTTCAGATGCGCGAGATGGGCCATCAGGTCGACGCGGCCGAAGACGCCAAGGAAGCCGATTATTTCCTGCAGGAACACGCGCCGGATATCGCCATCGTCGATCTCGGCCTGCCGGGTGAAGACGGCCTGAGCCTGATCCGCCGCTGGCGCGCCCATCAGACCAAGCTGCCGATCCTGGTGCTGACCGCCCGCGAAAGCTGGCAGGACAAAGTGGCGGTGCTGGAAGCCGGCGCCGACGACTATGTCACCAAGCCGTTCCACCTGGAAGAAGTGATCGCCCGCATGCAGGCGCTGATGCGCCGCAACAGCGGCCTGGCTTCGCAAGTGATCGTGCTGCCGCCGTTCCAGATCGATCTGTCGCGCCGCGAACTGAGCGTCAACGATCAACAGATCAAGCTGACCGCCTTTGAATACACCATCATCGAGACCCTGATCCGCAACGCCGGCAAGGTGGTGAGCAAGGATTCGTTGATGCTGCAGCTCTACCCGGACGCCGAACTGCGTGAAAGCCACACCATCGACGTGCTGATGGGCCGCTTGCGCAAGAAAGTGCAGGCGGAATACCCGCATGAAGTGATCACCACGGTACGTGGCCAGGGCTATCGTTTTGACGCGAAGTGAACATGATGTTCAACAAGAATAAAAAACCGTTTTCGCTGCGTGCCCGCTTCCTGATGGCGACCGCCGGGGTGATCCTGGCGCTGTCGCTCTCTTACGGTTTGGTGGCGGTCGTCGGCTATATCGTCAGCTTCGACAAAACCGCCTTCCGTCTGCTGCGCGGCGAGAGCAACCTGTTCTTCAGCCTGGCGCAGTGGAAAGACAACAAGCTCACCATCGCCATTCCCCCCGATCTCGATCTCAACTTCCCGACGCTGGTATTTATCTACGACGATAAAGGCAACCTGCTGTGGAGCCAGCGCAAGGTGCCGGAGCTCGAGAAGCTGATCAACAAGGAATGGCTGGAGGAGTCCGGCTTCTACGAAATCGACACCGACACCCGCGTCAGTAGCGAAGTGCTGGGGGACAACCCCAAAGCGCAGGATCAGCTGAAGAATTACGACGATACCGATCAGAACGCGCTGACCCACTCGGTGGCGGTCAACACCTATGCCGCCACGCCTCGCCTGCCGGCGCTGACCATCGTGGTGGTCGACAGCATTCCGCAGGAGCTGCAGCGCTCCGACGTGGTGTGGGAGTGGTTCAGCTACGTGCTGTTGGCCAACCTGCTGCTGGTGGTGCCGCTGCTGTGGCTGGCGGCCTACTGGAGCCTGCGGCCGATCAAGGCGCTGGTCAATCAGGTGGGCGAGCTGGAGAACGGCGAGCGCGATCAGCTCGACGAAAATCCACCCAGCGAGCTGCGCGGGCTGGTGCGCAATCTGAACATTCTGGTGCGCAACGAGCGCCAGCGCTACACCAAATATCGCACCACCCTGTCGGATCTGACCCACAGCCTGAAAACGCCGCTGGCGGTGCTGCAAAGCACCCTGCGCTCGCTGCGCAGCGGCAAGCAAACCACCATCGAAGAAGCCGAGCCGATCATGCTGGATCAGATCGGGCGCATCTCGCAGCAGATCGGTTACTACCTGCACCGGGCCAGCATCAACTCCGGCCAGACGGTGTTGACGCGCGAGATCCACTCGGTGCCGGCGCTGCTCGACAGCCTGGTGGTGGCGCTGAACAAGGTTTACCAGCGCAAAGGGGTGGCGATCACGCTGGACATCTCGCCGGAAGTGACCTTTATGGGCGAGAAGAACGATTTTATGGAAGTGATGGGCAACGTGTTGGAAAACGCCTGCAAATACTGCCTGGAGTTCGTGGAGATCACCTCGCTGCACTCCGAGAAAAACCTCACCATCGTTATCGACGACGACGGCCCGGGCATCCCGGAAAGCAAGCGCCAGCTGATTTTCCAGCGCGGCCAGCGGGTGGATACCCTGCGCCCCGGCCAGGGCCTTGGCCTGTCGGTGGCGGCGGAGATCATCGAGCAATACGACGGCGAAATCGTCATCAGCGACAGCCCGCTCGGCGGCGCGCGCATGCAGGTCACCTTCGCCCGCCAGCACGACACCCACCACAACGAGTAAATTATGCCGCTGCGGCCCCGATCCACGGGGCCAAACTTCCGTTATAATCGCACTCAGGCTCACTCCCCTATCCTGGAATAGAACATGGATTATCAATTAGATCTGGACTGGAACGATTTTTTGCAACGTTATTGGCAAAAGCGTCCGGTGATTCTGAAGCGCGGCTTCAAAAACTTTATCGATCCGATCTCCCCGGATGAGCTGGCCGGGCTGGCGATGGAAAACGAAGTGGACAGCCGCCTGGTCAGCCACCAGGACGGCCGTTGGCAGGTTGCGCACGGCCCCTTCGAGAGCTTCGACCACCTGAGCGAAAACAACTGGTCGCTGCTGGTGCAGGCGGTGGACCACTGGCATGAGCCTTCCGCCGCGCTGATGCGCCCGTTCCGCCAACTGCCGGACTGGCGGATGGATGACCTGATGATCTCCTTCTCGGTGCCGGGCGGCGGCGTCGGCCCGCACCTCGATCAGTACGACGTGTTCATCATTCAGGGCACCGGCCGCCGCCGCTGGCGCGTTGGGGAAAAAACGCCGCTGAAACAGCACTGCCCGCACCCGGATCTGCTGCAGGTCGAACCGTTCGACGCCATCATCGACGAAGAGATGGAGCCGGGCGACATTCTCTATATTCCGCCGGGCTTCCCGCATGAAGGCTACGCGCTGGAAAACGCGCTCAACTACTCGGTGGGCTTCCGCGCGCCGAACGGCCGCGAGCTGGTGAGCGGCTTCGCCGACTACGTGCTGGCGCGCGAGCTCGGCAGCAAGCGCTACGGCGATCCGGACGTTAAACTGCGCGAACACCCGGCGGAGATCCTGCCGCAGGAAGTGGACGCCTTACGGCAGATGATGCTGGATCTGGTGCAACAGCCGGAACACTTCCAGCACTGGTTCGGCGAGTTTATCTCCCAATCGCGCCACGAGCTGGATCTGGCGCCGCCGGAGCCGCCGTATCAGGCCGGGGAAATCTACGAACTGCTGCAACAGGGTGAAGCGCTGCAGCGCCTGGGCGGATTGCGCGTGCTGCGCATCGGCGATCGCTGCTTCGTCAACGGTGAGCTGATCGACACCGACCAGCTGCAGGCCGCAGACGCCCTGTGCCAGCACTTCAGCGTTGACGCCGCCCTGCTCGGCGACGCGGTGGACGATCCGTCGTTCCTGGCGCTGCTGACCGCGCTGGTCAACAGCGGCTATTGGTACTTTAACGACTGATTACGAGTACGCGAACAAGCCACCCTATCGGGTGGCTTTTTTTATGCTTGCCGCGCCTGCGCGCGAAAACCGGCCAGCGCTTCATTCGCCATGCCCGCCTGCTCCGCCGCCGCGCAAATCTGCCGCCAGGTATTGGCGTCTATCGGTATGCCCTGCTCCAGCCGCGCCGCGCGGTTGGCCTCTTCCCATTCTCCCGGCACCGCGATCGGCTGTTCGCCGCTCGGCGGCGACGCCTTCACCCAGCCGATGAACGCTTCGGCCTCGGCCTGCATTTGCGGGGCGTCGAAGGCCTGAGGATCGAGGATCAGGGTCGTCATGCAGTTGAAGATGGCGTCGCTGTCGGCTTTCAGCGTGGCGTCGTGGGTGGTGCGGCCGCCGGAGAGCGCGCCGCCGAGGATCTCGCACATCGCCGCCAGCGCATAGCCTTTGTGCAAACCGAACGGCAACAATGACCCGAACGGCGCTTCATGCATCACCTTCGGTTCGGTGGTGGGTTGCCCGTGTTCGTCGATCAGATAGCCCGCCGCCACCGACAAGCCTTTGTTATAGGCCACCCGAGTCTTGCCGAAGGCGATGCCGCTGGTGGCGAAATCCAACAGCAGCGGCGTGCGGCCCGGCCGCGGGAAAATGGCGCAGAACGGATTGGTGCCGAAGCGGCGATCGCTGCCGCCGAACGGCGCCACCATCGGATCGCCCACCACGTTGACGAAGTGAATCGAGATAAAACCGGCGCGGGCGCACTGCTCCGCCCAATGGCCGATGCGGCCGATATGGTGCGCGTTGTGCAGCGCCACCGCCGCCAGGCCCAGCTTGCCGGCGCGTTCAATGCCCAGCGCCATCGCTTCGCTGGCCACCACCTGGCCGAAGCCGCGCGCGCCGTCGAGCGTCAGCACCGCGCCGGCGTCGCGCACCACCTCGGCATGTTGATTGAGCTGCAATTGCCCCTGCGCCAACGATGCCATGTAACTGGGGATCATGCCGACGCCGTGCGAGTCGTGCCCGGCCAGATTGGCCTGCACCAGGTGATCGGCCACCAGCTCGGCTTCGCGCGCCGTGCTGCCGGCCTGGCGCCAAATCGCCTGAACGAACTGCGTCAAATACGAGCCGGCGATGCGGTATTCGGTGCTCATCATGCGGTCCTTATGCGTGGGGAATAGGCTTCCACACTATGAGCAACGCCTTGTTACGGCAAGCGATTATGCCGATCGCAAGCGTCCCGTTTTAACTATGGTATCCGCACGTTAGCCCAGGCGACGAAAAGAGCGGGCGCCGCTACTTTAGCCACCCGGCACAAGGCTCAGGTTATGGCGCCCCCACCAGCCAAAAAAGAAAACCCCCAACAAAATTTCGTTTGCTGGGGGTTAAAGATGCACTAATCAGACCATAACTATGGCTATTCGATACCGTATTTTTTCTCGGTTACAAATTTCGGCTCTTTCCAATTGGGGCCTTTCACTACTTTTCCATTTTGATCTTGAAGCACCCCTTTTTGGAATAATGCATCGTAAGTAGAAGAGAGCTCCCCGCTGGAAATTGCATCAAAGCGATTATAGGTATATAGCCGATCCAATTTACGGTAATCAGAGGTCGGCCCCAAAAAAGTTAGCACATCTTCTACACTTTCATTTTTAACGATATCTTTTAAAGGCATTATTTCTTCCCTCCCATAGCATCTTTCAGTTCCTGTTCATATGCGGCTTGTAGGGCCCCATCTGTATAAAGCGCCTGTTCCTTTTCATTTATTCTATAGTCTTCAAGCGTAGCAGTATGAGTATTATTCCATACGGCCTTCTGTTCTTGAACACTGTGCGGAACCTCACCATCTTTTATACCAAGATTCCTGTACCTTTCCAACTCTCTGATTTCATGAGTATAAAATCGCCTATCAGTGTCAGTAGGTTGTAGATCCCCCTTCAAAATTTTATCCAAACGGTCAATCATCACTTGGTTTTCCGGGGTCTGTTCAAAACGCCCAGTATGCAGCTTCACCTTATCCACGCCGGCACGGTCGATGCTGGCCCCTTTCCAATCCAGATTCTGAATGGGGCCTCCAGCTTTATTGGTGTTGTATTCACGACCGCTGTATTTGCCCCTGGCGTTGGTTTCACCATAGGGCTTGTTCACCATCACATAGATGGCCTCTACACCAATCTCCGTCGCATCCGGCTGCCACAGGATAAAATCTTGCAGATCCTGCACCACATCCGCCGGGAAGGTGGTGACCACGATACTGTCCGCCAGCCTGATGCTGGACCTTGCTGGGCAACCGAGCAACCGGCATTAAATTAGCTCTTCACTTCCTTATCACCGTGAAAAAAAGAAAATGCCCAATAGACTCTCGTCTATTGGGCGTAAGGGTCACTTTTGTTAACTATTCTGTCACTATGTAGGCGGTTCTTTCTACCGTCCCTAATACTCAGATAAGTTCAAATCTACGAGAGCACCCATTCTAATAATGTGTTCAGATAAAATTGAATTTTTCCAGTGCCGTTATAACTGCGGCACGCAATCCGGCATCATCAAGTTCATAATCAGCACGTTCTGAATCAGGATTGTAAACTTCAGCTATCATAAATAGCTCTTCCCCACAATTCATAACGTCTCTATCCTGATCCTTAACTCCATAGAGCATACGTCTTTCTACACATATTTTTTCGGAGAACTCCAATGCCCCGACCTCTTTACTTAGAAAACTCTTAGCCAGATCAATAATTGTCATCCGATTCATAAATCCCCCGTATCTAAATATATCCTACCGTTATCTGCGTCTGGATTTATCTTCCACCCTGATAAGAAATCGCCGTTTTCTTTTAAAACAACAACGTTCATTGTGTTAGGATTGAAAAACACCTTAGATCCTTTTTCTCGTCTATAAGTCCCTTTCTCTACCGTATCCTTATCCTTCAAATGGGCCTCGAGCGCATCGCGATATTGAGTCAGAGTCTCTCTGTTCTTTCTGGTGTCCACAACACCAAAATCACTCGCGTGCTTGTACTTTTTATCCAGTTGCTGACGCGTAAAACGCCCCGAGTCCAGCGGATCACTGACCATCACATAGACAGCTTCAACCCCGGTTTCCAGCGCATCCGGCTGCCACAGGATAAAGTCTTGCAGATCCTGCACCACATCCGCCGGGAAGGTGGTGACCACGATGCTGTCCGCCTGCCTGATGCCGGACCTTGCTGGGCAACCGAGCAACCGGCATTAAATTAGCTCTTCACGTCCTTATCACCGTGAAAAAAAGAAAATGCCCAATAGACTCTCATCTATTGAGCATATACTTTGTTTTCACTAAAAAATTCTGATAGCTCTTTTTACTACTCGTTAAATCCATGTTCAGATAAAATTAAATTTCTTAAGAACAGTAATTACTTCTTTCTTCAATTCAACTTCGTCCAGTTCAGATTCCGCTCGATCAGACGCAGGATTATAGCAGTCAGCAAGAATGAAAAGCTCTCCACTGCATTTATCAACCTGCTTATCTATTTCTTCATAACCATATAATTTGCGTCGTTCTTTCACAATGCTCTCAGAAAAACCCTCCGCGCTTATTTTATTCTCTACGAATTCTTTTCCAAGCTCAACAAGTCTCATTCTACTCATAAAACCCCCGTATCCAAATATATCTTTCCATTTTCTTCTGTTGGATCCATCTTCCATTCGGAGATTAAAACACCATCGATAAAAAACTGCTTAGCGTATATCTCTAATCTTAGAATTAAAAATCAAAGAAGGTGGAAACGCTCCAAAGTATCCTTCACTTCCTTTTTTAATCCATCAGCGTCTAGCTCACTTTCTCTACGATTCGGCTGAGATGTATAACAGTCAGCAAGAATAAAAAGCTCTGACGCGCATTCGCCAACACGCTGGCTATCCTTCGCTAGCTGTCCTGAGTTGCTTTCCTCCTTCCATATTGTGAAGAATTGCGACTCAAAATCATCGGCAGTTAACTTTGAGCTTACAAGCTCCCTTGCTATTTCTATTAATTTCATACTCATCATAAGACTCCTGTATTTATATAGCCATTATACTGTGGGGTTCCTGGCGTTAAATGCCATCCTGATATAAACACCCCATTTTTATCAAGCACAACGACATTATTTGTTCTTGAGTTGAAAAACACCTTAGCCCCTTTCTCTCTTCTATAAGTCCCTTTCTCTACCGTATCCTTATCCTTCAAATGGGCCTCGAGCGCATCGCGATATTGAGTCAGAGTCTCTCTGTTTTTTCTGGTGTCCGCAACACCAAAGTCACTCGCGTGCTTGTACTTTTTATCCAGTTGCTGACGCGTAAAACGCCCCGAGTCCAGCGGATCACTGACCATCACATAAACAGCTTCAACCCCGGTTTCCAGCGCATCCGGCTGCCACAGGATAAAATCTTGCAGATCCTGCACCACATCCGCCGGGAAGGTGGTGACCACGATGCTGTCCGCCTGCCTGATGCCGGTGCCGGTATGCACTGGCGATTTGGCTAGGAGCCAGCCAGGTTTATTCAACCAGCCGTCCCCACTTGTTGTCATGGAGTTTAACTCGAGTTTCGTAACACCTTCTGATAGCTAGGTTAGTTGATTGAAATACCAAAAAAAGCCCAACAAACGCTAGTTTGCTGGGCGCTTCTGAAGTGCTCATTACCGTTTGATCATCATAAGACGATTAGACACGGTTACCCTTGTTTGAAGCCTGGTTTCCCGTTCTTGAAACGCCACTCTTTGACTTCTTTTACGACACCTTCAGGGCTATCCTCCCTGTTTTCATCTGGGTAATAGATAAGATCGGATCCTGAAGGATGCTCACACAGCCGTTTAAACTCGAGAATATTCCTTATATCCTCCTCTTCCGTCGTATTTTGCACATCAAAAATTTTTTTCACGAAGTTTAAAAACTCCGCTTCCGTATAATCAGATATTGTTTTCTTTTCCATCTCATTAACTCCCTCTATGAATTTCAATGTGGCGCTTTGGAGTAGTTATGCTGATATTATCAACATCATAAGCCTCACCGTTATCTTTGATCGGTTTTACGTGGTGCAATTCATATTTAACACGCCCCCCACCTGCTCCGTTTCTCTAGGCGCAGGTGCTTTACCTGTTTGGATATCGCCGAAGTTCCCCGACTTGAATTGTTTGCTCAGCTCAGGATCTTTCCCCACCTCAGTCCAAAACGCCTTACGAAACGCGTCAAAGCTCGCAAACTCTCGCCCATGCAGTTTATCCGCAATCTGGCTGGGAACTGCCCCGCTGTATTCAACCAGCCGTCTCCCACTTGCTGTCCTTTGCCGCTCACTTTACCCGGAGTATATCTCGGACTGCGCACCATCACATAGGTGGCCTCTACACCAATCTCCGTCGCATCCGGCTGCCACAGGATAAAATCTTGCAGATCCTGCACCACATCCGCCGGGAAGGTGGTGACCACGATGCTGTCCGGCTGCCTAATACCGGTGCCGACCCGATCGGTACTAGGTTTATTAGTTTCGTTCTGCCCGGTACATCACCAAAAGAAAACCCCCAACAAAATTTCGTTTGCTGGGGGTTAAAAATGCACTAATCAGAGCATAACTATAGCTATTCGATACCGTATTTTTTCTCGGTTACAAATTTCGGCTCTTTCCAGTTGGGGCCTTTTTTAACAAGCATTTTGTCACCCCATTCAATAACGCCATTCTGACGTAACTGTTCGAACACCCGTCTGAATTCACCATTCCCAATTACTGTAAAATTATGGCGACTAAAGAATCGATCCATTTGGGGATAACCAAACCCATCCTCATTTCTCACCAAAAAGGCAATGACGTCAGAAATTTTTTCTTCTTTTGCCAAGCGTTCTAAATCAATCATTTTAGCATCCTCAACTCTTGTTGTTCAGCAGCGTCTAAAGCCTCCTGCGTATAGAGCAAAGCCTCGCTGTTGCCTAATTGATAATCTTCCAACGTCGCAGTATGCGTATTATTCCACACTTCTCCTTGATTATCTGGCACCGATCCATCTCTAATACCCAAATTGCGATAACGCTCCAATTCCCTGATCTCATGTGTATAAAATCGCCTGTCAGTATCGGTGGGAGGCAGTTCTCCCTTCAAGATTTTTTCCAGGCGGCCGATCATCACTTTGTTAGCGTCTGACTCTGTAAAACGCCCAGTATGCAGCTTCACCTTATCCACGCCGGCACGGTCGATGCTGGCC